>JBEQUF010000349.1:0-32234 GCA_040349295.1 Actinomycetota bacterium
CGAGGTGTCGAACAGCGCCTCCCAGATCAGCGGCCCGGGCGCCGCCGGGCTCCTGATCCAGTGGCTGACCGCGCCGTTCGCGGTCGCGGTCGACGCGGTCAGCTTCGTCGCCTCTGCGGTGCTCGTCGCGCGCATCACCGCGAGGGAGACGGTCGACGCCCCCGCGACGCGCAGCGGCCTACGGCGCGAGATCGCCGAGGGCCTCCGCTACCTCGTCCGCGACCCGCGCTGGCGCGCGATGTCCACATTCGTCGCGGTCTTCAACTTCGGCGCCGGGATCACGGGGCCGCTGATCATCGTCTACGCCGTGCGGCGACTCGGCCTCAGCGCCGGCGAGCTCGGCCTCGTCTTCATGCTCGGGAACGTCGGCTGGCTCGCCGGCGCGGCGACGGCGCAACGGATCGGCGAAGCGCTCGGCATCGGCCGGGCGATGCTCGCGATGGGCGCGTTCTGCGGGGCCATCTCGTACGCGACGCCGCTGACGACGCGGTCGGCCGCCATCCCCGTGCTCGTCGTCGCACAGGCGGTCGGATCGTTCGCCCTCGTCGTCCTGAACGTCAACGGCCGCAGCCTCTACCAGGCGCTCGTGCCGCCGCGGCTGCTCGGACGCATGAACGCCTCGCGGCGCTGGATCGTCTGGGGGATCATCCCGCTCGGCAACGTCCTCGGCGGCGCGCTGGCGACAGCGGTCGGGTTGCGCACGACGCTCTTCGCCGGCGGCGCGATCGTGCTCGCGTCGTCGGCGACGCTGTGCACGAGATCGATCGTCTCCATCGCTACCGTGGACGGCGATGCCCGAGCTCCCGGAGATGGAAGCGTGGCGGCGGCAGCTGAATGACCCCGTGTCGGCCTTCCCGATCGCGAAGGCCGGGCCGGCACACATCGCGACGCTGAAGACGTTCGACCCCCCGCTCGACGACCTCGTCGGGCGGCAGTTCCGCGGCGTCGAACGGCGCGGCAAGCGGCTCCTGTTCCCGACCGCCGACGGCGAGCTCGTCCTGCTCATCCACCTGATGACGAGCGGCCGGCTGAAGACGCTGCAGGCCGGCGACGCGGCGCCGAAGCAGCCGGCGTTCGCGCTCGAGTTCACGGGCGGCTCCAAGCTCGTCCTCACCGAGAACGCCCGGCGCAAGCAGGCGGGCGTCTGGCTCTACCGGCCCGAGCAGGTGGAGGCCGAGCTCGGGCACCTGGGCCCGGATGCGCTCGGGATCACGGCCGACCGGCTGGCCGAGATCCTCAAGGGGGACTCGCGCCGGCTGCACGCGATGCTCCGCGACCAGCGGCTGATCGCGGGCATCGGCCGATCGTGGTCGAACGAGATCCTCCACGAGGCGAAGCTGTCGCCCTACGCGCTCACGACCGAGCTCGACGACGCCGAGACCGAGCGGCTCGCGGCCGCCATCAACAGCGAGCTCGCCCGCGGCCTCGCCCTCCGCGAGGCCGGCGCGTCCGACGCGAAGGCGTACCGCATCCATCACAAGCTCGGCGAGCCGTGCGACGTCTGCGGGACGCCGATCGCGCAGGTCGACTTCGAGTCGCACACGATCTACTACTGCCCGCACTGCCAGACGGGCGGCCGGGAGCTGAAGGACCGCCGCCTGTCGCGGCTCCTGAAGTGAAGTAGGGTCCCCGCGTGACCAAGACCGTCAACGACCTGATGGTCAAGGACGTCCTGACGGTCGAGCCGTCGGACACGATCGGCGAGGCCGCGGAGAAGATGCACGCGGCGAACGTCGGTGCGGTCGTCGTCGTCGAGGACATGGTGCGCGTCGTCGGCATCGTCACCGAGCGCGACCTGATGCGGGCCGTCGCGCAGCGGGCGCGGGCCGCCGAGGCCCGCGTCCGGCAGTGGATGACCGTCGATCCGGTGACGATCGAGCCGGAGACGACGATCGAGGACGCCGCCCAGATCATGTTCGACCACAACTTCCGGCACCTGCCGGTGGTGAAGGACGGACGGCCGCTCGGGATCGTCAGCCTCCGGCTGCTCGCCCGCTGGGCCTTCGAGTCCGTCCAGCGCGCCCAATAGGCTCCGGCCGGTGATCCGGTTGTTCCCGAACCGAGGCGGGTGGCTCGAGGTCGTCTGCGGACCGATGTTCAGCGGCAAGAGCGAGGAGCTCATCCGCCGGCTGCGCCGCGCCGAGATCGCCGGGCAGCGGGCGCTGATCGTCAAGCCGCGGATCGACGACCGGTACGACATCGGCCACGTCGTCTCGCACGCGGGCGCGAAGATGCGCGCCGTCGCCGTCTCCGAGCCCGCCGACATCCCGGGGCTCGTCGACGGCTACGACGTGATCGGGATCGACGAGGTGCAGTTCTTCCCGGCCGAGATCGTGCTCGTGATCGACGCGCTCGTCGAGCGCGGCGCGCGCGTGGTCTGCTCCGGGCTCGACCAGGACTTCCGCGGCCTGCCGTTCGGGCCGATGCCCGAGCTGCTCTGCCGCGCCGAGCTCGTCGACAAGCTGCAGGCGGTCTGCCACCGCTGCGGCGGGCCGGCGACGATGACGCAGCGGCTCGTCGACGGCTACCCCGCTCCGGCGGACGGCGCGACGATCGTCGTCGGCGCCCTCGAGCAGTACGAGGCGCGCTGCCGCGACTGCCACGAGCTCGCCGAGCCCGCGCTACAGCCGAATGGTCAGCGTGTCTCCGCTGACCGACACGTCACCGCCTAGCGCGCGGATCACCCGGACGGCCACGGCGGCGCCGAGGTCGCGGAGATCCTCGCCGAGCACGACCGGCGCGGAGGCTGGCGTGATCGGCGCGACGTCGAGCTCCCGCCCGCGCACGGCCACCGTCACCTCGTCGAGGCCGCCGTGGCGCAGGGCGCAGCGGACGAGCGCCGTCAGGCCGCGGTCGACGGGATCGACATCCGTCTCGATCGTCTCCCCCTCGCCGGAGACGTGCACCTCGACCTCCTCGAGGCGCTCCTGCGCGTGCCGGGCGAGCTCGAGCGTGTCGACCGCCCGCGGCGTCGGGTCGTAGCGGCCGCCCTCGATCCTGGCGGCGAGCGAGAGCGCGTCCAGCAGGTCGCCCATCTGGGCCGAGGCCAGGCCGATCATCTCGAAGTAGCGGTCGGCAGGCGGCTCCAGCTCGAGCGTCCGCTCGAGCGTCTTCACGAAGCCGTGGACGGTCGCGAGCGGCGTCCGGACGTCGTGACACGCGAGCGATACGAGCTTGGCGAAATCGTCTGCCATCGTTCGGGCACAGTATCCGGATGGAGGATTTGCAAGCCGCACCCCCCGACGTCCGCATCGGCCTCTCGCGGGCCGGGGTCACCGGCGTCCAGAAGGCGGTGCGCGTCGGCAGCGGCAAGCGCGAGAAGCTGATCGCGGCCACGTTCGACTGCACGGTCGACCTCGACCCGTCGCAGAAGGGCGTCCACATGTCGCGCTTCCCCGAGCTCTTCGAGGAGGCGATCGAAGAGGTCGTCCGCGGCGACGCCTTCCTGATCGAAGATCTCGCCGAGCACGTCGCCCGCCACATCGTCGAGCGCCAGCAGGCGGTGCTCGCGGAGGTGCACATCGCCGCCCGCTACCCGTACCGCCGCCGGACGCCGGTCACGAAGCTGTCGACGCAGGAGATCGTCTCGCTGATCGGGATCGCGTCCGCCTCCGAGCGCGGGACGCGCCGCGTCGTCGGCGTCGAGGCCGTCGGGATCAACGCCTGCCCGTGCGCACAGGGGATGGTTCGCGGCGCCGCGGCGGAGCGCCTGCTCGAGGCGGGCTTCGAGGACGGCGACGTCGCGCGGATCCTCGAGCTCGTCCCGCTCGCCACGCACAACCAGCGCGGCCTCGGCACCCTCTACCTCGGCACGGGCGAGCGCCTCGACGCGGAGGAGCTCGTGCAGATCGTCGAGTCCTCGATGAGCTCGCCGATCTACGAGCTGCTGAAGCGGCCCGACGAGCTGTTCGTCGTCGAGCACGCGCATCTCCAGCCGCGGTTCGTCGAGGACTCGGTGCGGGTCGCGCTGCGGAGCGTGCTCGACGCCTACCCCGCGCTCGAGGACGGCGACTTCGTGCTGTCGCGCCAGGTGAACTTCGAGACGATCCACGCCCACGAGGTCGTCGCGGAGCGCTGGGGCACGATCGGCGAGCTGCGCGCCGAGGTCGACGGCGACGCCGGCCACGGGCCGCTCTCGCACACCGGGCTCAGGGAGTGGCTGCGGGCTTCGCCCGCGTCCGCGTGAAGCGGTTCTCCTCGCCGCGCCAGAGCCGTCCGACGTTGGCGCGGTGCAGCACCGCCACCCCGAGCGCCGCGACGCCCGCGAAGACGGTCACCGGCCAGGGATAGCCGAGCAGCCAGCTCCAGAGCGGCAGCGAGGCGGCCGAGAGGATCGACGCGACGGACGCGTAGCGCGTCAGCCCGAAGACGAGCAGCCAGACGCCGGCGCCGAGCCCGCCGACCATCGGCGCCAGCCCGAGGAACGAGCCGCCGGCGGTCGCGACCATCTTCCCGCCCTTCTGGAACTTCAGGAAGAGCGGCCGCCAGTGGCCGGCCATCGCCGCCGCACCGGTGAGCGCCCCAACGCCGTGGCCGGCGACCTTCGTCGCGATCAGCACCGGGACGAAGCCCTTCGCCGTGTCGAGCACGACCGCCGGCAGGCCGAGCGTGCGACCGTGCACGCGCCACACGTTGGTCGCGCCGACGTTGCCGCTCCCCTGCGTGCGGATGTCCTCGTGCCGGAAGGCGCGGACGAGCCAGTAGCCCCAGGTGACGGAGCCGCTCAGGTAGCCGATGACGACGAACAGTGCCGCCAGCATGTGGATCTAGACGCGGATGCCGTACTGGTCGACCCAGCCGTTGACGACGTCCCAATCGAGGTTCGCGAAGAACGCGTCGATGTAGGCGGCGCGATCGGTCTGGTAGTCGAGGAAGTAGGCGTGCTCGTAGACGTCGAGCGCGACGAGCGGCGTGGCGTTCCACACGGGGAACGTGTTCTGCGCGTCGCCGATGTAGTTGAAGAGCCGCCCTTCGTCCCAGTCGTATGCCGTCCACGCCCAGCCGCGACCGGCGAGGCCGGTCGCCTTCAGGTCGGTGCGCCACGCGTCGATCGAGCCGAAGTCCCGCTTGACGAGCGCGCCGAACGACCCGGTGGGGTCGCCGCCGCCGCCGCCGAGATGCGCGAAGTAGAGCTCGTGGTTCTTGATCCCGCCGATCGCGAAGGTCAGATCGACCTTGAGCGCGCGCAGGTCGCTGTAGACCTGGTTCGCGCTGCCGAGGTCGACGGCCGCGAGCTTGCCGAGGATCTCGTTCCGCTTGTTCACGTAGCCCTGATAGAGCTTGTAATGCGCCTCGATCGAGGCGCGGGAGATCCCGTCGAGCTCGTATGCCTCGGGCCGAAGCGGTCTGGGTGCAATCTCTTCGAAGTTGAAAGCAAGCGTGGTCATGGGGCCGGAGTATAAGGTCGAGTGATGGCCTTCCAACTTCCAGATCTTCCGTATGACTACAGCGCACTCGAGCCGCACATCGATGCGGAGACGATGCGCATCCACCACGACCTCCACCACAAGGCGTACGTGGACAACGCGAACGCCGCACTCGACGGCACCGAGTTCGCCGACTGGTCCGTCGAGAAGGTGCTCGGCGACCTCGACCTGATCCCCGAGGAGAAGCGCACCGCCGTCCGCAACAACGCCGGCGGCCACGCCAACCACTCGCTCTTCTGGCAGATCATGTCGCCGGACGGCGGCGGCGAGCCGAGCGGCGACCTCGCCGCGGCGATCGCCGACGCGTGGGGCAGCGTCGACGAGTTCAAGAAGGCGGTGAACGACGGCGGCGTCAAGCGGTTCGGCTCCGGCTGGAGCTGGCTCGTCTGGGACGGTACGGCGCTCTCGCTCTACTCGACGCCGAACCAGGACTCGCCGCTCCTGCAGGACGACACGCCGCTCCTCGGCATCGACGTCTGGGAGCACGCGTACTACCTCAAGTACCAGAACAAGCGTCCCGCCTACCTCGAGGCGTGGTGGAACGTCGTCAACTGGGACGAGGTTGCAAAGCGCTTCGCCGAGGCGCGCGGCTAGAGCCGCGCGCCTCGTGCGCATCCGTCAGCGGTGCGACCAGACGATGAGCCGGCTGACGCTGCCGACGTAGCCGAGACCCGCCTGGCTCTGCGGCAGCATCAGCCGCAGCGTGTAGTTGCCCTTCGGCACCACGATCTTGAAGGTGGCGCGGTTCGAGTCGCCGAGGTACACGTGCTTGAACGAGTACCAGGCGCCCGTCGCGTTCTTCTTCTGCAGGATCACGAAGTGACCGCTGTAGCCGAGGTCGGACGTGACCTTGGCGACGAACAGGTTGCCGCTCCGGCCGAAGCCGACGCGCGGCGCGACGTTCACCGTCACCGGGCTGCTGTTCGAGACCGTGTAGTGCGCGGTGTACGTCGTCGAGATCGTCGGTGTGACGCCGAAGATGAACGTGCCGCCCGACTGCGTCGTCGTCGACTGGACGGACTGCACCGACTTGCCGTACGCCTGCGCGCTGAGCGTCACGGGCTGGTTCTGCAACTGGTTCGAGATCTGCCCGTTCAGCTGCGTCGCGCTGCCGTAGATCACCGTCTGCAGCGACGCCCCGAGCGAGAGCGTCGCCGGCGGCGCGTTGACCTTCAGCGTGCCCTTGTGGGATGTCGCGTAGGCGTCCCTGTACGTGAACGATCCCGACTTCGTCGGCGTGAACGAGTAGGTCTGACCCGCCGAGAGGACGGGTGACGCGAACGACCCGTTGTCGGCGACGACCTGATGGGTCTTCGTGTCGGAGTTGTGCCAGGTCACCGTGTCGCCGGCGGTGACGGTGATCGTGCCCGGCGTGAAGCCGTTCTTCGTGATCTGGACGGTCGTCGTCGCGGCGCCGATCGCCGCCGCGACCGCCAGCGCCGCCAGCACGGCCAACGGCAGGATCAGCAGTCGTTTCATCTCGTGGTTCCCCCTCCTGGAATGCGTGTGCCTCTCACTAACGGTCTTCCCAGGAAATGCGTTGCGCTCGTCAGATGGACGTAAAGGGCGCGTCAAACCGATAATGGGCCGCGATGCGTAGAAATCGGCGAGACATGGAGCTCGCACTCGACACCCCGCGGCTTCGGGTGGTCTCCGACGAGAGGAACGAACACGTTTCGCCGGACGCATCCGACGCCGAGCTGCTGACGCGCATCGCCGCCCGCGACCGCGAGGCGTTCGAGCTGCTCTACCACCGCTACGTCCGCTCCGTGTTCGGCGTCGCCCTGCGGCGCCTGCGCGACCGCCAGCGCGCCGAGGACGCCGTGCAGGAGACGTTCGCGTCGATCTGGCGCTCGGCGGCGAGCTACCGCCCCGAGCGCGGCCCCGCAGCGCCGTGGCTCTACGCGATCGCCAGGAACGCGATCGTCGACCGCTTCCGCTCCCAGCCCGACACGACGCCCGAGGTGCCGGACTTCGCCTCGACGGAGCCGGGCCCGGCCGACCGAGCGGAGTCCTCCGACGTCGCGTGGCGCATCCACCGGGCGCTCGAGGAGCTGCCGCCCCGCGAACGCGAGGTCGTCGAGCTCGCCTACTGGAGCGGCATGTCGCAGAGCGAGGTGGCCGAGTACCTCCACATCCCGCTCGGCACCGTGAAGACCCGCACCCGCAGCGCGCTCGCCCGGCTCGCGGACGTCCTCGAGGGAGAGCTCTCGTGAGCGGGCCGAACTTCGACGAGCTGGTCGGCCAGGATCTCGACGCGCGCGAGCGGGACCGGCTGCGCGCCGTCCACGAGCAGCTGCTCGCGGCGGGGCCGCCGCCGGAGCTGCCGCCGCAGCTCGAGCGCGGGCCGACGCTCGGGATGACCCTGAACCGCAAGCCGACGCGCGTCAGCCGCCGAGTGGCGCTGCTCGCAGCGGCGATCTGCGCGTTCGGGGTCGCCTTCCTGCTCGGCTACATCGCCGGCAACAGCGGCGGCGGGCTCGCTCGCGGCACGGTGCTGCAGCTCGCGGGGACGAAGGCCGCGCCGTCCGCCCTCGCGTCGCTGAAGATCCTCCCGGCCGACACGTCGGGGAACTGGCCGATGCAACTGACGGGGACCGGCCTGCCGAAGCTCACGGGACGTGGCTACTACGAGGTCTGGCTCGTGCGCGGCAAGGACTGGGAGCCGTGCGGCTCGTTCGTCGCCAAGGGCACGTCGAACGGGATCGACGTGACGCTCAACGCGCCGTACCGGCTGCGCAAGGGCGACAGGTGGCTCGTGACGACGCAGCACCGCGGCGACCGCAAGCACGGCCCGGTCGTGCTGCAGCCGACGAACGCCTAGCGCTACATCGTCTCCTGGAAGTACGTCGCGGAGTCGCCGTGGATGATCACGACCTCGCCTTCCTCGCCCGGCTGCACGCCCGCCTCGTCCTCGGTCGTGAGCGTCAGCGAGGTCGACCCGTCCCCGGCTGCCTGGAGCACGCGCCCGCCATCGAGCATCGCCGTCTGGCCGCCGCCCGTGTCGACCGCCGACCAGGTGTGACCGGGGATCTCGAAGTCGGCGCCTCGAATCGTGTACGGACACGAGATGCGCCAGGTCAAGGTCGGCGGCGTCACCGCGACGCCGTTGACCATCACCGCGCCGCGGAAGTCGGTGAGGCTCGTGCAGACGGCGTTCCGCGTCTCCGTCGCAGCCGCGTTCAGGGCGTCGACGAGGAAGTGGTGCGGGACGGGCTTCGTCGCCGACAGGTGCGCGAGCAGACGCTTGACGGCGTCGGAGACGCCGGCGACGTCGTTCTTCACACCGAACGCCTGGGCGGCAGCGATGAGCTCTGTCGGCGGCGTCAGCGCCTTGACCGCACCGAGCGACGCGTTGACCGCCGCCTCGGCGTGCTGGAGCGCCTGCCGGCGCTTGAAGGCGTCCGTCGCCTGCTGCGCCAGGGACTCGTAGCGCTCGGCCGCGGCGAGATCCACCTGGACGACGTGGAGGTCGCCGAGCGGCGACGGTGCGCTGCCGACACGCGCAGCGGCGCCCCCGGCGAGGAGCAGGCCGATCGACCCCGCCGCGAGCGCGGCGCGCATGCCGGCAGCCTACGGCTATTCGACGTCGGCGCCAAGCGACCGCGCCAGCTGCACCGCGCCCGCGAGGTCGAGCGTCGCGCCCTCGACCTGCGTCGCCGAGAGCAGCACGCCGTCGAGCCGCGCCTCACGGAGGTCGGCGTCGCGCAGGATCGTGTTGTGGACGATCGCCCCGGTCAGGTCGGCGCCGCGCAGGTCGGCCCCCGACAGATCCGAGCCGGTCAGGTCGACCTGGTGCGCCTTCACGTTCCGCAGGTCGAGCCCGCTCAGGTCGTGGTTGCGCAGCAGCGCATAGGAAAGGTCGCCGCCGGCGATCGTCAGACCGGTGATCGTCGCGGCGGTGAAGTCGACGCCGAGCAGACGGCAGCGCTCGAAGCTCGCGCCGAAGAGATAGACGTTCTCGAAGCGCGAGTTCGCGAAGTCGCTGCCGTCGTGCTCCGACGCGTTGAGGCGGGCGTTCGTGAAGTCGCACGCGGTGAACGTGCAGTTGGACGTGCGCAGGCCCGACAGGTCGAGACCGCGGAAGCTCTCGCCCTCGAAGACCTCGTTCGCGAGCTCAGCTTCCGCTTCGAGCTTCATTGCGCATCTCGCTCAGGAGACGCTCGAGCCGCTCCTCGGTCGAGTCGTCGACGAAGGTCATCGCCGCGGCGACGTTCGGATGGACGGCCGCGATCGCGTCGCGCATCTGCAGCGCCACCGCCCGGTACGACGGATGGCCCTCGCGACCGGAGCGGAGCTCGATCAGATGCAGGGCCTCGCGCGCGTCGAGCTCGAGCACGTAGCGGATGCGGAACGCGAGGCAGAGCGCGTAGGGCGCCTCCTCGACGAAGCCGGTGCTGCGCAGGCGCTCGTGCTCGGCGCGCGAAACGTCGAGTGCGCGCGCGTAGTCGGAGCCCAGCCCGGCTTCCGTCAGCTCGTGCGGCACGTCGGCGCCGAGCGCAGGCGACAGCCGCTGCCACTGGCAGGTGAGCAGGCGATGCCGCTGCAGGTCGCGGAAGGCGCCGTAGTCGGAGACGATCTCGAAGCGGTAGGTCACGGTCTCGAACCCGCGGCCGGGCCGGTGGCGGCGGTTCTCGCGCGTGCCCACGAGCTCGCGCAGCAGCGCGGCGCGATCGGCGCCTTCGAGCGCACGCAGGACGTCCGCCTCGCCTGCGTCGGTCGACTCGAAGAGCAGCGCCGCGATCAGCTCCTCCTCGCTCCCGTGCGTGCGCAGCAGCCGCACCGAGGGCGCCGCCGCGCTCTCGCCGGCGCCGATGCCGAGCCGGCGCGCCACCGTCTCGCCGGCGTCGCGCCGCTGCTGGAGGAACTCCACCCAGCGCCCGCCGCGGTCGGGACGCGGCACGCGCGACACGAAGCTCGGGATGATCTGCTGCAGCTCCTCGAGCAGCATCTCGCCGTACGCGTTCGCCTCCGCGAGCGGATGGGCGAGCAGGTGCAGCACGAGCTGCTCGTACGTCTGGCCGCTCGCGTAGATGCCCATGTGCGAGAGCGACGCCGCGGGCAGCACGCCGCGGACGAGATCGAGCGCCTTCGCGCGCACCGCACGGCGGTGGGCGGCGGGCGACTCGCCCTCCGCCGCGGGGAAGCGCTCCGCGACCCACGCGGTCGTCCGCTCGAGCAGCGACGAGTAGCTCGCGAAGAGATCGTCCATCGCGCGCTCGTACTCCGGCCCGAAGCGCGCGTCGCGCAGGTATCGGTAGCCGTACCCGTCGAGCTGTGTGTCGTAGGCGATGTACCGCGTCGACTGCTCGAGATACGACGCGAGGCGGGGCCGCTGCAGGATCTTCGTCAGGAGGTTCGACGTCCACTCGCACGCGATGTGCGCGCCGCCGAGCTGCGCGACCGAGTCGTCGCCGTAGCCGAGGAAGATCGTCTCGTAGAGCTTCGCGGCCCGCTCGCCCTCGCTGCCCTCGATCGCGGGAACCTCGGGCACGGAGTCGGCGAACTCGTCGAGGAAGAGCCGGCGCAGCGTTCCCGCGTAGCGCGAGTAGCGCGCGAAGAGCGCGCCCTTCACCGTCTCCGGCAGGTTCACGAGCCCGAAGACCGGCTTGTCGAGGTTCGTGAAGTGCGGCGCGAGCCGCCCCCGCTCCTCCTCGGTGAAGGTCTCGACCGGAACTGTCACTGTCTCCAGCATGGCCAAAGGACCGGAGACGCTAGCGCGCCTGTCGGTCGGAACCTCCGGGTGGAGCTATCCCTCCTGGCGGCCCGGCTTCTATCCGGCCGGGCTCGATCCCGCCGGGTTCCTCGGCTTCTACGCCCAGCGCTTCCGGACGGTCGAGCTCAACACGACCGGATACCGGCTGCCGAGCGAGGAGCAGTTCGAGCGCTGGGCCGCGCAGGTGCCGGACGGGTTCGAGTTCGCGCCGAAGCTGCCCGGCCAGCGGCTGCGGAGCCTCGACGTCTTCGAGTCGCGCGTGCGCGCGCTCGGCGACCGCCTCGGGCCGGTGCGGATCTCGCTCAAGAACGCCCGCGACGAGGGGATCCTCGAGCTCCTGCTCGGGTCGCTCGACCCGTCGCTCCGGCTCGCCTTCGACCTCGAGCATCCGTCGTGGGACGGGATCGAGCCGCGCCTCGCCGAGGCAGGCGCCGTCCGGGTGAACGACCTCGAGACGCCGGCGCCGTTCCGCTACCTGCGACGGCGCGAGGCCCCCGACGACGCATTCGTCACGCGGGTCGCGGGCCTCACGGAACCGACGTACGTCTACTTCCGCCACGGCGACGAGCCGGACGCGCCGCGCTACGCGGCGGCGCTGCTCAACCGCCCGTGAGACCGGCGAGGCAGGACTTGTCGCCGTATGACCGGAGCAGCGCGTCCGCCGCCTGGCGCTCCCCCGCCTTCGACGCGTCGTAGGCGCCGATCGACGGGATCGTGACCGAGATGTTCGGCGTCACGCCCGTGCCCGAGGCGGTGAGGCGGTAGTGCGTGCCGATCCCGGGGCCGCGCCTGCCGCCCGCGTAGCCCGGCGGGTGCTGGTAGCCGCCCTTCGTCGGGTCGAAGGGGTAGAAGCCGTAACAGAACGCGCCCGTCGGGTTGTGCGGGACGAACGAGTTCTCGCGCCGCCAGCCCGAGCCGTAGACCGAGTCGTAGGTGTCGAGGTAGATGAGCCGGCCGAAGTTGTCCGTCGGCGCGCCGACGCTCGTCGTGCCGAACCCGTACACGGGCTGCCCCTGGTACATGTAGCGGCCGAAGACCTGCTGGAAGCCGCTGTACACCCAGCCCATGTGCACTTCGAGCGTCGGCAGGTCGCCGCTCCAGTGCGACACCTCGAGCCACTTCGCGCTCAGCGCGGGCGTCCACGGCGTGAAGCCGAGATCCGGAAGCGGCTGCTGCCAGCTCTGCGCCGCCCAGTACGAGCCGTCGGCCGCCTTGCAGGCCGCGACGAGGTTGGGCAGGGCAGGCCCGTCGTACGTGCCGCACGACCCGCCGAACACCTTCCAGTAGACCTTGTGGTACTTGCCGTACCCGCCGGAGTAGTCGAGCTTGAACTTGACCTGGTGGAGTCCCTTTGCCGGCTGATCCGCGTTGATGGCGCCCCAGACGAGCACGTGCTTGACGGCTCCACCCTTGCGATAGGTGAGCAGCATCTCGCCCTTCGTGTTCGTCCTGATCTGGACTCCCGTGGCGTTCCGGTCGATCAGCTGCGCTGCGGACGCAGTGCCGCAGAAACCGAGCACAGCAAGCAGAGCTGCGACGATGACCCAGTACCGACGCATGCATCCCGGGTACCCACGACCTGAGGTTTTGAAAACATGTCGTGCCGCGCTTCGAGCTAGAAACGCCCGACGGCGCCCGCATGCCGCTCGTACGCACGCGTCGCGACGATGTCGGCGAGCTGCTCGACCGTGAAGCGCAGCTCGTCCTCCGTGTTGAAGAAATGCGGACCGAGGCGCACCCCGGCATCCGGACGGAAGTCGCAGATGACGTTCCGCTCGGTCAGCTCCCGGTGCACGGCCGCGTGGTCGGGTGTGACGACGAGCACGGTGCCGCCGCGACGCTCCGGCTCGCGCGGCGAGCCGACCTCGAGCCCCGCGTCGTCGCAGAGGTCGATCAGCAGCTGCGTCAACGCGAGCGAGCGCTCGCGGATCCGGCCGACGCCGACCTCCTCGATCACGTCGTAGCCGGCCGTCGCGGCGTAGAGCGCCGGCACGTTCGGCGTCCCGGTCAGGAACCGCCGTGCGCCGTCGGCGTACTCGAGCTCGGGCTCGAACGCGAACGGCCGGGCGTGGCCCTGCCAGCCGACGAACGCCGGCGCGAGCCGCTCGGCGAGATCGGGACGGACGTAGAGCCAGCCGGCGCCCGGTCCGCCGCATAGCCACTTGACGCTGCCGCCGGTCGCGAAGTCGACGCCGAGCGCGGTCACGTCGAACGGGACGACGCCCGCGCTCTGGTAGCAGTCGAGCACCACGTGCGCGCCGACCTCGTGCGCGCGGCGGATGATCGGCTCGATCGCCTGGATCTCCGCGTTCTTGAACAGCACGTGCGAGATCGGGACGAGCAGCGTGCGCTCGTCGATCGCGGCGACGATCGCGTCCGCGTCCGTGCACGTCACGACGTCGAGGTGCGGCTGCGCCTGGTAGAGGTAGCGGACGCTCGGGAAGTTCGCCTCCTCGTAGACGATGCGGTTGCGCCCGCCGACGTCGTTGAAGCACGAGAGGACGACCATCTCCGCGACGGTGACGTTCTGGTGCATGACGGTCGAGCCGGGAGGGGCGCCGATGATGCGGCCGATCTGGTCGCCGACGGTGACCGGCATCTCCCACCAGCCCTCGCCCCAGCTGCTGATCCCGCGCTCCTTCCACATGCGCGCGTACTCGAGGAGGTTGTCCTCCGCTTTCGCCGGCATCGCGGCCAGCGAGTGGTTGATCAGGTACGTGCAGGTGTCGAGGATGGGGAAGCGGTCGCGATATGCGCCAAACTCCATCCTGTGAGCCTAACTTTGCTCGATTGGCGCCGCCGCGTCTTCGCCCTCTATGCGGAGGTGCGTGCGTCCGACGACCCGCGCGCGGCGTGGGAGCACTGGGTCGCGGTGCGCGCCGAGCTCTACCGCTCGCACCCGCAGTCGCCGCGCGTCGGCGGCGTGCCGCGGTACTTCGACTACGACCCCGCGTGGCGGTTCGAGGCGCAGGTCGAGGACGCACCGCCGGAGTCGATCGAGATCGACGGCTTCCCGTTCACGCGCTTCGCGCGCGCACGCTTCGGCGACGGGCTGTCGCTCGACGTCTACTGGCTCGAGACGTACGGCGGCGGCGTCTTCGTCCCGTTCCGCGACGCGACGTGCGGCGTCGAGTCGTACGGCGCCGGCCGCTACGTCCTCGACACGGTCAAGGGCGCGGATCTCGGCGGCGAGCTGCTCCTCGACTTCAACTTCGCCTACAGCCCGTCGTGCGCGTGGGACGACCGCTGGGCGTGTCCGCTCACCCCGCCGGCGAACCGCCTGAGCGTCCGTATCGAAGCGGGCGAGCAGACGCCCCTGCCCTGACGATCCGTCACGGCTCCGTCACGCCTTCGTCACGAAAGGCGCACGCAGACCCGCTAACTCCAGGGACCCTGGTGTCAGACACGAGGGTTTTGTGACGGCTAGGGGACGTCGCGCGCGTCCGGCCCGACGTAGATCTGCGCCGGGCGCGTGATCTTGAAGTCCGCGCTCATCAGCTCGTCGTAGTGGCACAGCCAGCCGACGGTGCGGCCGACGCCGAAGAGCACGGTGAACGTCGCCGGGTCGAAGCCGATCGCCCGGTAGGCGATGCCCGAGTAGAAGTCGACGTTCGGGTAAAGCTTGCGCGACACGAAGTACTCGTCCTCGAGCGCGATCCGCTCCAGCTCCTGCGCGATCGCGAGCAGCGGGTTGTCGCCCGCGACCGCGAGCACCTCGTCGACGACGCCCTTGATCACCTTCGCACGCGGGTCGTAGTTCTTGTAGACGCGGTGCCCGAACCCGTAGAGCAGCACCTCGTGCTTCTTCACGCGCTCGATGTACTCGGCGACGCGGTCGACGGAGCCGATGTCGGCCAGCATCCGCAGCACCGCCTCGTTCGCGCCGCCGTGCAGCGGGCCGTAGAGCGCCGCGGCGGCGCCGGCGAGCGACGAGTACATGTCGGTCTCCGCCGAGCCGATCGCCCGCATCGCGTTCGTGCCCGCATTGAGCTCGTGATCCGCATGGAGGACGAACAGCACGTCGAGCGCGCGCCCGAAGACGTCGAGCGCCTCCGCCCCGCGCGCCGTGTCGACCGCGTCGCCACAGGCGGCGATGAAGCGCCGCGCGTACGTGTCGCCGACCGGCTCGCCCGGCTCGACGCCGGCGTGCCGTGCGATCGCATGCGCACCGAGGATCAGCGTCTCGGCGAGCGCGAGCGGGAAGAAGCGCCGCCGCATCGCGGCGTCCTTCACGTCCTTCGTCTCGGGATGCGAGGCGCCGAGCGCGGCATAGCCGGCGATGAGGATCGCCATCGGATGCGAACCCACGGGAAACGAATCGACGAGCGCGTCGATGCGCTCGACGTCGACCTCGGCGTTGTAGACCGACTCCCGCCACGGCACCCGCTGCTCGCCGGTCGGCAGCTCGCCGTCGTGGAGCAGATATGCGATCTCGAGGAAATGCTTCTTCTCCGCGAGCTGCTCGATCGGATAGCCGCGGTAGCGGAGGATGCCCGCGTCGCCGTCGATGTAGGTGATCGCGCTGCGCGCCGTCGCCGTCGCGAGCAGCGGCTGGTCGTACGAGACGACGCCCTGCGCCTTCAGCTCCGCGCCGGCGAACGCGCCGTGCTCGTCCACCTCGACTTCGATCGTCTTCTTCGACATCTCAGACCCCCTGGAGGGTTCGCGGTGCAGGACCGACATAGGTCGCAGCCGGGCGCACGAGCACGCCGAGCCGCTTCTGTTCGAGGATGTGCGCGGACCAACCGGCCGTGCGCGAGCACGCGAACATCGCCGGCGCGAGCGTCGGCGGGACCTCGGCGACGTCGAGGACGACCGCCGACCAGTACTCGACGTTCGTCCACGAATGCGACGGGCTCTTCTTGGCGATCGCCTCGTGCGCGACCTGCTCGAGCTCCTCGGCCACGGCGACGCGCGGCGACCCGAGCTCCTTCGCGATGCGCTTGAGGACACGCGAGCGAGGATCCTCGGCGCGGTACACGCGATGCCCGAAGCCCATGATGCGCTCGCCGCGTGCGAGCGCCTCGGCGACCCACTTCTCCGCGTCGCCGCTCTCGGCGACGGCGTCGAGCATCGGCAGGACGCGTGCAGGCGCGCCGCCGTGCAGCGGCCCGCTGAGCGCGCCGACCGCGGACGAGAGCGCGGCGGCCGCGTCGGCACCGGTGCTCGCGACGATGCGCGCGGTGAAGGTCGACGCGTTGAGCCCGTGCTCGGCCGTGCAGATCCAGTAGGCGTCGATCGCCCTGGCGTGCTTCTCGTCCACCTCGCCGCGCCAGGCGAGGAGGAAGCGCTCGGCGGCGGACTTCCCTTCGAGCACGCGCTCGGCCGGGATGGGCGGCGCATCGGCGCCGCGCGCCGACTGCGCGACGATCGAGAGCGCGGCCGCGCTGAGGCGGCGCAGATCCTCTTTCGCCTGGTCGTCGTCGATGTCGATGAACTGGCCGAGCTTCCAGAGACCGCCCAGGCTCGCGAGCGCGGTCTGGACGTCGCCGATGTGGCTGCCGGTGCGCTGCTCGAGCTCCTCGTGCGCCGCCGGCAGGCCCGGCTCGAACGCCTCGTCGACGAGCAGGCCCCACACCTGCTCGAAGGGGATGCGGCCGACGAGCTCCTCGATGTTCACGCCGCGGTAGCGGAGCTCGCCGCCCTCCTTGTCGGGCTCGGCGATCTCGGTCTCGAACGCGACGACGCCGGCAAGACCTGGACTGAATTCGGTCATTCGTGCAATCCCTCCAACTCGAACTCGAGACCGATGTTCCGCTCCCGTGCGGCCTGCAACACGAGTGCCGCGGCGGCGAGGTCCTGGACGGCGACCCCGACCGACTTGTACAGCGTAATTTCGGTGGAACTGCCTCTGCCGGATCTACCGCCCGACGCTAATTCGCCCAGCTCGACGACCACATCCGGGGAAACTCCCGACAGCTCGACGGCGCCGGCGGGCGGTGCGGCGAGCGCCGAATCCCGCGACTCGACACAGACGATCGCGGCCCGGCGCACGATCTCCGGATCGAGCTCCGAGCCCGGCGGGTTGTAGCCGACGGACGTCACATGCGCCCCTTCAGCGAGCCAGTCCGCATGGACGACGGGCTCGGCGGCGGCGGTCGTCGCGGCGACGACGTCGGCGCCCCGAACCACGTCCTCGAACTCGCCGCGGCCGGCCGTGCGGATCTCGGCGAGCTCGAGCGCGCGCGGGAACATCTCGCGTGCCGCGCGGGCCTGCACGCCGGTGCCGAGGATCGCGAGCACCCGGGCACCGTCGCGCGCGAGCAGCCGCGCCGACAGCGCAGCGGCGGCAGCCGTCCGCATCGCCGTGATGTAGCCGCCCTCCATCAGCGCCGCCGGCGTCCCCGTCTCCGGGTCGAAGAGGGCGATCGCGGCCTGGTGCGTCTCGCGGTCGCGGTTCTCGGGGAAGACGGAGACGAGCTTGGCGCCGAGTCCCGCCGAGGGCGCGAAGCCCGGCATCGTCCCGAGCAGCCCCTTCGCCGTGAACGCCGCGATGCGCGGCGGCATCGAGACGGCCCCGGCCGAGAGCTCGACGTGCGCGGCCGCCAGGGCGTCGATCAGCTTGTCGAGGTCGAGGCAGGCTTCGACGTCAGCGCGAGTGAGCAGCAACATGTGCTGCAGACGGTACTCGCGGCGGCTTTTCGGGGGGCTTCGAGTCGACGAGGATGGCTGCGACGAGCAGCACGGCCATCGCGACGGCGCTCTCCGCGAGCAGCGAACGCATCAGCCCGCCGCCGGCCGACTCGATCCGCGGCAGCACGACGAACTGGTGCAGCGCACCCCAGAGGAGCGCCACCGAGACGAGCGCGAGCTTGATCAGGAGGACGTGCCCGTAGGACGTCCGCCAGAGATCGTGGAGCGCCGGCAGCCGCTCGATCGAGAGATACGTCCCGGCGACGACGAGGACCGCGACGCAGACGGTGGCGAGCCGCGAGAAGCGGCGGAACGCGAGGCCGTCGCGCCGCACGAGCGCAAGCTGCACGAGGCCGCCGATCCAGAGCGTCGCCGCCGAGAGGTGGAACCAGTCGGCCACCGACTGCGCCGTCGTCGCCGACGAGTGCCCGGAGAGCGAGAGCCCGGAGCCGAGGCCGAGCGCGAGCACGAAGGCGATCCAGAGCAGCGCGCGACGCTCGACGAGCCACGCGAGGAAGACGAGCGCCGAGACGATCGCGAAGCCGAGCTCCATGACGACGAAGGCCTGTCCGAACCGGGTGCCGCCGGAGATCGGCGACAGGTCGCCGTAGAGGAACGCGCTGAACGGGAGCTGCAGCGCGTCCTCCGCACGGAGCAGGAACGCCGTGATGCCGACCTCGAGCGTGACGACGACACCGGCACCGAGCAGCCACCAGTACCGCCGCCGGTCGCGGACCGGCGCGACGAGCAGCTCGAAGCCGAGACCGCCGGTCAGCAGCGCGAGCCCGACGAAGTAGAGCCAGCGCACCAGATCTTCCGTTCTCGTCGGGCCTTGCGCACCGACGGCGTCGCTGACGTTCGGCGCCGGCACGCGCACGCCGAACGTGTAGACGCCGCTGACGACGTGGCTGTCGGTCGAGAGGGCCTTCCAGCGGACGGTGTACGGGCCCTTCGGCAGCTTCTGCAGCGGCGCGACGATGCCGCGGTCGACGAGGCGCGCCCGGCCGGCGACGTTCCGGCCGTCGGCGTCGAAGACCTCGATCGCGTTCGGCAGCAGCTCGACCGTCTGGTCGAAGCGGATCAGCACCTCGCGCGGCGGAAAGGCCATCCGCTCGCGATACGCGGGCCACTCGGTGCGGATCGACGCATGCGCGAACGCCGACGCCGGCGCCGCGAGCGCGACGAGCACGGCGAGCACGAGCGCGCGCCTCACCGGTGCGGCACTCCGGCGTACGTCGAGAGGTGCCCGAAGATCGGCGCCGTGTCCCGGTCGGCGAACAGCATCACGGCGACGACGATGAGCACGGTCGCGAACCCGCCGAGCGCGAGCGTCGACCGCGGCCGCCGCGCGCGCAGCAGCGGGAAGACCGCGCCCGCGACGAGCGTCCAGCCGAGCGCGTGGTGCAGCCACGCGGCCCGGTTGAAGAGCCAGTGCTGCTGCTCGTGGACGAGGAACGCCGTCCCCGAGACGAGCATCGCGAGCACCGAGCAGAGGCGCCACCAGCGCGAGTGCAGCTTGCCGGCGGCGAGCCCGAGCTCCGAGCCGCCGGCGAGCATCAGCACCTGCGCCCACGAGCCGTGCGCGACCATGTGGATCGTCGAGTTCGTATAGAAGGTCATGACGGGCCACATCAGGACGCCCATCGCGAACATCAGGCCGGGCAGGAGGTAGCGCCGCCACGCGCGCAGGCCCCACACCTCGCTGCCGACGATCGTCTCCGCGAGCGCGAGCATCCCGAGCAGCAGGAACCCGGTGGCGAACCACCAGTGCACCATCTCGGCGTGCGGCATCACGGGCGGCGCTCCAGATCGCGGACGAGCGACGGCGCGACGAGGAAGCGGTAGACGAGCCCGGCCACGACGACGTAGAGCGGCGGCTCGGCGAGCAGCCACCAGAACCCCTGGTGGAACGGATGGAGGATCGTCAGCCGCCACGGCTGCACGACTGCCCAGAGGATCCCGGCGACGACCGCCGTCCAGCCGATCCCGAGCACGAGCTTCGGGCGCAGCGACGCGACGCGAGACCGCTCGCGTGCCTGCTCCAGCCGTTCGTGCGCAAGCTCGGCGTTCATTGCCCTCGCAAGTAGTCTGCCCCTTGCGCGGGAGGCTGTGCTAGCCGAGGAGCGTCAGGTTCCAGTCGCCGCGATGCTCGGCGTCGAGCGAGAAGAGCAGCACGCGCTGCCAGGTCCCGAGGCAGAGGCCGCCCTCGCGGAACGGCACCGCCTCCGTGCGGGGGCCGAGCAGCGCCGAGACGATCCGCTCGCGCTGCGCGGTCCCGGAGGGGACGACGCGCTCGAGCAGCGTCTCGAAATCCTCGAAGAAGCCGGTCTCGCGCTCCTGGATCCGCACGACCGACGTGCAGGGGACGCCGTGGATGTAGGCGATGCCCTCCTTGCGGCCGTCGCCGGCGACGGCCTTCGCGACGTCGTTCGTGATGTCCATGACCGACAGCGTCGGCAGCGCCGCCGCGATCGAGTACGGGACCTCGATGCTCGTCATGCGCGTGCGACCTCCTTGGGCAGTCGGAAATGGACGTCTTCGCGTGCAACGGTGATCTCTTCGAGCGTCTCGTGGCCGCGCGCGGCGAGCTCCGCCGCGACCGCCTGCACGAGCGCCTCGGGCGTCGAGGCGCCGGCGGTGAGGCCGATCGTCTCGTGGCCGTCGACGAGCTCGACCGGCAGCGGCGTCTCGCCGTCGACGAGCTGCGACTGCGCGCCCGCCGCCTGCGCGACCTCGACGAGGCGGACGGCGTTCGAGCTCGTCGGCGAGCCGATGACGAGCACGAGCGTCGCGCCGCGCTGGACCATCGCCTTGACCGCGTCCTGCCGGTTCTGCGTCGCGTAACAGATGTCGTCGGCGTGCGGCCGGCGCAGCGTCCCAAGGTTGTCCTCGAGCGCGTCGACGATCGGCGCGACGTCGTCGAGCGAGAGCGTCGTCTGCGTGACGACCGCCACCGGCTTGTCGGTGACGAGCGCCGCCGCCTCCTCGGGCGACTCGACGACGACGGTGGACTCCGGCCGCTCGCCGAGCGTCCCGATCACCTCGACGTGGTTCTTGTGGCCGACGAGCGCGACGAGGTGGCCGCTGTCGGCGTAGCGCCGGGCCTCGGCGTGCACCTTGTTGACGAGCGGGCACGTCGCGTCGACGACGCGCAGGCCGCGCGCGGCGGCCGCCTCCTTCACGGCCGGCGCGACGCCGTGCGCGGAGAGGACGCAGATCTCGCCCTCGGGGATCTCGGACTCGTCCTCGACGAACACGGCGCCGAGATCCTCGAGCCGGCGCACGACGTTCTCGTTGTGGACGATCTGATGGCGCACGTAGACGGGCGCGCCGTGCTGCTCGAGCAGCCGCTCGACGATCTCGATCGCGCGGTCGACGCCGGCGCAGAACGAGCGCGGCGCAGCGAGGAGGACGCGGCCCATCAGCCGATCGCCTCCAGCACCTTCAGCGCGCGCACGGCGCCGCGCATCGAGCGGACCGCGTCGCCGCGCTTCGCCGCCACCCACTTCACGAGGCCGACGACGTCGGTGCGGCCGTCGGGATGCACGGTCGAGTCGACACCCTCGACGGTGCTGGCGACGTCGTCGCTGATCACCCGCACGACGCCGGCGAGCCTGCCGCTTCGCGCGAGGACGCCGCTCTCCATGTCGACCGCGTCGGCGCCGCTCGCAGCGTGCAGCCGCGCGCGCTCGGCGGGATCGTGCACGAGCACGTCCGAGCCGAGGATCGTCGCGTGCCGGCCGACGCCGAGCCCGGCGCCCTCCCACAGCGTCGCACCCGACTCGTCGACGACGCGGGTCGCGTCGAGCACGTCGCCGATCGCGAGCCCGTCGCGCAGCGCGCCGGCGAGCCCGAACGAGACGAGCCTGCCCTCGGGGACGCCGTTCGCGACCCCGACGCCGACCCGCACGGTCGGCGCGCCGAGCTTCCGCGCGGCACGCTCCTCTGCAGTCGTGGCGACGGCCAACGTCAACCCGTCAAGGTCCACGCCATGCTCCGCACCGTCTCCTTGAGCGAGCTCGACGACGCGAACGCCGACGCGGGCTCGAACCCGGAGTGGATGCCGCAGTGCTCGCAGCGCGGGTCGTTGCCGGGGCCGTAGGAGTCCCAGTCCATCCCCTCGAGCAGTGCCTCGTACGTCGGGAAGATGCCGTCGGTCAGCAGGTAGCACGGGCCCTTCCAGCCGTACGGGTTGCGCGTGATCGAACCCCACGGCGCGCAGTCGAGCTTGCGCTCGCCGGTGAGGAAGTCCTGGTAGATCGGGGTCGCGATCCACCGGTAGCCGTGCTTGCGGACCGCCGAGCGGATCTCGCGGAACTTCGCCTCGTGCTCGGGGCGCGTCATCGTCAGCGCCGGGTCGATCTGCGAGTACTGGTAGCCCGGCGCGACGAGCATCCCGTCGATGCCGACCTCGTCGGTCAGGTAGCGCATCATCTCGATGACGTCGTCGACCTCCGTCTCCTTGAAGACGGTCGTGTTGGTCGTGACGCGGAAGCCGCGCGAGCGCGCGGTCTTGATCGCGTCGACCGCGATGTCCCAGAGGCCCGGGTAGTCGCAGACGTAGTCGTGGATCTCGCGCATGCCGTCGAGGTGCACGACGAAGGTGAGCCGCTTCGAGGGCTCGAACCACTCGAGGCACTGCTCGAGGCGCAGCGCGTTCGTGCACAGCTCGACCGTCTTGCCCATCTCGAGCATGCCCGCGACGACCTGCTCGATGCCCTTGTAGACGAGCGGCTCGCCGCCGCAGATCGAGACCACCGGGGCGGGGCACTGCAGGCCCGAGTCGAGACACTCCTCCACCGTCAGCCGGGCGCGGTTCGACTCGTACTCGCGAATCTTCCCGCAGCCGATGCAGGCGATGTTGCAGGCGAGCGTCGGCTCGAGCATGAGCACGAGCGGATAGCGGACGCCCTTGCGCTGCTGGGAGGCGACGTACTTGCCGATCGATGCCGTGGACTGGATGGGGAACTTCATGTCGTCTGCAGCCTCTCTCTCATTCGACCCAGTGCGAGCAACGGAAAGCTGATCCGGTACAGGTGATAGCGAATCATGAAATCCAACGGGAACCCCGTTCCCGTGAAGTGCTGCTCCTCCCAGTCCCCGTTCGCACGCTGGACACCGCAAAGATAATCGGCAGCCTTTTTCGCCCCGGGTCCCTCAGCGTTTCCTGCGGCGACGTAGCCGAGCAGCGCCCACGCGGTCTGTGACGGCGTCGCGAAGAGCGCGCGGCCGCGCCAGCTGCGGTCGCCGTAGCTCCGGATGTCCTCGCCGAAGCCGCCGTCCTCCCGCTGGACGGAGTCGAGCCAGGCGACGGCCCGCGTGAAGGCCGGGTGGTCGTGCGGCACGCCGCACGCCTCGAGCGCCGGCAGCGCCGCTCCGGTGCCGTAGAGGTGGTTGACGCCCCAGCGGCCGAACCACGAGCCGTCGCTCTCCTGCTCCTTCAGCAGCCAGCGGAGCCCGTGCTCGACGGCGTCGCCGTAGCGCGGGTCGGTGCCGAGCACCTCGAGCGCGTGCGCGGTGACGTCGGCGCTCGGCTCGTCCGTCACCTTCCCGAAGTCGCAGAACGGGATCTTGTAGAGCCACATGGCGCTGTTGTCGACGTCGAAGGCGCCCCAGCCGCCACCCTTCGACTGCATGCCGACGAGCCAGTCGAGCCCGCGCCGGACGGCGGCGTCGCCGAGCCCGAGCTCGCGCAGCGCCAGCGCGACGACGGCGGTGTCGTCGGTGTCGGCGTAGAGGTCGTTCTCGTACTCGAAGGCCCACCCGGCGGCGGGGAGGTCTGGCCGGCGCACGGCCCAGTCGCCGGCGACGGTCACCTCCTCGCGCAGGAGGTACTCGCCGGCCTTGACGAGCTGCGGGTGGTCGGCCGGCACGCCGCACGCGCGCAGCGCGAGCACGGCGAGCGCCGTGTCCCAGACGGGGGACTGGCACGCCTCGGGGCGGAGCCGGTCGCCGTCCTCGACCATGAAGCCGTCCCAGCCGAGCACCGCCTTGCGGAGCGTCTCGTCGTGCTCGTCGTAGCCGAGCGCCTTGAGCGCGATGATCGACCAGACCCACGGCGGCTGGATGCCGCCCCAGGACCCGTCGGCTTCCTGCCTCGCCCGGATCCACTCCTCCGCCGCGCGCTGCGCCCTGCGACGGAGCGGCGTCGGGCGGCGCGGCGGCCGCGTGCGTCCCGGCTTGGCGCCGATCGCCGACAGGTCGACGTCGGTCGCCGCCACCGGCCGGAGCGACTGCGCGAGCGAGAGCGAGACGAACGTCTGGCGGGCCCAGCAGGCGAAGTTGTAGATCGAGAAGGGCGCCGACGGCGGGAACAGCACGAGCTCTGGCGGGATCGGGACCATCCGCTGCCACGGCCACTGGCCGAGCAGCGCGAGGAAGCACTTCGTGAAGAGGCGCGCCTTCGGGATCCCGCCCTGCGACTGGATGTAGCGGAGCGCCTTCTCGCCCGGATCGACGCCGAGCATGCGCAGCGCCACGTACGCCTCGACCGACGTGCTGAGGTCGGGCGGCCCCTCGTACCAGATCGCCCACGTCCCGTCGTCGCGCATCCGCGCGAGCAGCTCGTTCGCGATCCGCCGGTCCGTGTCCGGCGTGCGCAGGCCGAGGTAGTGGGTCCAGAAGACGTGCTGCGCCGTCATCGTCACGTTCGACTCGAGCTCGCCGACCCAGACGCCGTCGGCCCGCTGCAGCTCGAGCAGCCGGGCGACGCCGCGGTCGATCGTCGTGTCGAGATCCGTTTCGAGACGGACAGCCATCACCGAAAATGTGTCAGCGCGCGGTCTGGTTATGCCTCAAGAGGTGTTGAGCAGCAGCCCGGCCGCTCCGCACCGCCGACTCCATCGTCGCGGGCCAGCCCGTGTCCGTCCAGGTGCCGGCGCGCACGACGGCGGGCCGCCCGGTCTCGACGCCGGGCCGCCGCGTGCCCGGGCGGACCGCGATCGTCGCGTACGGCTCGCGGCTGACCCGCGACCAGAGGAGCTCCGCGTCGCCGAGCCGTTCCGTCAGCTGGCCGGCGATGCGGTCGACGAGCCCCCTGCCGCGGATCTCGAGCAGATCGGGGACGCCGGACGAGACGACGGTCAGGTACTGGCCCCGGTCCGGCCGGTGCCCCGTGAGCGAGCCGCGGTCGAAGACCCAGTGTGCGTCGCTCCCGAGCAGCGCG
Source organism: Actinomycetota bacterium (assembly GCA_040349295.1). Taxonomy (GTDB): domain Bacteria; phylum Actinomycetota; class Thermoleophilia; order Gaiellales; family Gaiellaceae; genus Palsa-739. The sequence continues at coordinate 24,941 of JBEQUF010000349.1, forward strand.
GCGAGCGGGCTCGGGAGGAGCACGCGGTCGAACCAGAGGTGGACGCTGACGATCGGCGAGTCCTCGAGCGCGGGCGCCTCCTCGCCGAGCAGCCGCGCCGACTCGCGCGGCGGCGTCGCGACGACGACCGCGTCGGCGTCGAGCTCGTCGAGCGACTCGACCTTCGACTCGAGCCTGACCCGTTCGCCGAGCACGCGGCCGGCGGCGTCGCCGTGCATCCAGCCGAGCGGCTTCAGCGGCAGCACGAGGTCGGCGTTGCCGCGCGCGCCGAGCAGCGCCGTGCGCACCGTGAAGAGACCCGCCTCGCCGTCGACCTCGTCCGTCGGCAGGTTCAGCGCGGGACGGATGAAGACGTCCCAGAAGCGGTCGATCGCGACGTCCGAGCTCCCGGCCCGGCGGAGCACGTCGCCGAACGTGCCGCGCCCGTCCGCCTTGCGCAGCCGCAGCAGCACGAACGGCAGCTGCAGCCGGTCGCGGAGCGGCAGATGCCTGTAGAAGAGGAGCGTCCGCGGATCGATCGACGACGTGCGCGACCGCTCGTCGATGACCGGCAGCGCGAGTCGCGTGCGGAGATACGAGTCGCCCTCGCCGACGCGGTCGAGGAAGCGGAGGTACTCGGTGAAGCAGCCGAGCGCGATGTGCTGGCCGTTGTCGGGCGGCGGCTGCGGGTCGCCGTCGCGCTCGGGCAGCGTCTGCACTGCGCCGCCGAGCGTCGGGCGCGCTTCGTGCAGCGTCACGTCGACGCCGGCGTCCAGCAGCTCGAGGGCCGCGCTCAGTCCCGCGAGGCCCCCTCCCACGACGGCCGCCTTCATAGGAGATTGCGCGCGACGACGCCGAGCTTCTCGCGCGTCGTCAGCCGGCACGACTTGCCGAAGACGTCGAAGCCGTTCGCCTCCATGCGGTCGAGCTGGCCGCTGTAGAGGCCGGCGAAGGTCGCGACGCAGAGCGCGCTGCGCCGGTCGAGCGAACCGAGGAGGCGCAGTCCCTCCTCGAGGTGCACGCGCGCCCGCCGCGCGTTGAACCGCATCAGCTCGACGAACTCGGGCGTGTACGCGAGCTCCGTCACGCCGAAGCGCTCGAGCTCGTCCTGCGGCAGGTAGACGCGCCCGAGCCGCCGGTCCTCGTCGACGTCGCGCATGATGTTGATCAGCTGGAGCGCGATGCCGAGCGTGTTCGCGCGCTCGACGTCGTTGCTGCCGTAGACGGCGATGCACGCGACGCCGACCGCGCCGGCGACCTTCTCGCAGTAGCCGCGCAGGTCGTCGAACGTCGCGTACGTCTCCTGCTCGAGATCCTGCAGCCCGCCGTCGACGAGCTTGCTCAGCGCCTCGGTCGGGATGTCGTAGCGGCCGCGCGCGTCTGCGAGCGCGAGCAGCTCGCGGCCGTCGAGCTTCGCGCGCAACGCCTCGAGCCGCACGCGCTTCTCGTCGGGGGGCAGGTCGCCGTCGGCGATGTCGTCGACCTCGCGCGCGAACGCGTAGATGGCGGCGATCGCGCGGCGCTTCTCCTTCGGCAGCACCATGATCCCGTAGGCGAAGTTCTTCGCCTCGCGGCGCGTGACGCGCATCACCTCCTCGTAGGCGGCGTCGACGCTCATCTGACGAGCACCAGGGCCGCTTCGCGTGCGAGCCGTGCACGCGACGGCTTCGGTCGTTGCGTGAACACGTCCCAGTTCGCATCCTCGAGCGCCTCGAGCGCGGCGAGCCCGCCGCGGGCGAACAGGCCGACGGCGCGTCCCAGCCGGCCGCCGATCCCGGCGCGCAGCGTGTCGCCGCTCCGGAGCAGCGACGCCGCGCGCGTCGCCTCGAAGCGCAGGAGCGCGCGCAGCTCCTCCGACGGACGGTCGAGCGCCGGGTCGCCGAAGCGCTCGCGATCCTCGTGCGGCAGGTAGACGCGCCCCATCGCCAGGTCGCGTGGCACGTCCTGCAGGAAGTTGACGAGCTGCAGCCCGGTGCACACGTCGTCGCTCGCCGCGACGAGCGTCGCGTCGTCGAGCTTGCGCAGCACGCCGAGGACGAGCCGGCCGCACGGATCGGCGGAATGGACGCAGTAGTGCTTCACCTCGTCCCACGTCGCGTAGTCCGTCTTCTCCTGGTCGATCCGGTTCGCCTCGATCAACCGGTCGAAGGGCTCGCGCGGCAGGTCGAACTCGCGCACCGTCGGCTGGACGTTGCGCATGATCGGCCACTCGGGCTCGCCCTCGAACGTGAGCGAAACCTGATGCTGCAGCTCCTCGAGCGCTTCGAGGCGATCGCCCTCGTACGAGTCGCCGAGCTCGTCGACGAAGCGCGCGTAGCAGTACAGCGCGCGCACGTGTGGACGCAGCGCGCGCGGAAAGAGCACGGAGCCGACCGGGAAGTTCTCCCCGGCCGCTCTCGCGGCGACCTCGGCGACCTCCATCGAGAGCCATTCTGCTTGAATCACTCTCGTGAGTGGGGGCACTGACAGCGTCCGGGAGGACCCGGTCGCGGGGATCGATCGCAACGGCGACGCGACGATCGTGCACCTCGCCGGCGAGCTCGACCTCTACAACGCGCACGAGGTCCGCGAGGCGCTGGTGACCTGCACCTCGGAGACGCCGCAGCGGCTCGTCGTCGACCTCGCCGAGGTCAAGTTCGTCGACTCGACCGCGCTCGGCGTCCTCATCGAGGCTCGCACGCGGATGGAGAACCGGAAGGCGTTCCTGCTCGCCTCGCCCGGCCTCGAGACGCGTCGCGCACTCGAGATCTCCGGGCTCGACAAGCACTTCAACGTGCACGAGTCGCTCGACTCGGCGCTCGCCGCCGCGATCTAGCTCCGGTTCGCCCGGCGACGAATCGGCGCTCGCGCGCGTGTCGATCAGTAGGGTCTGACTCCGATGATCAGCGAGGGCATCCTCGAGCCGGACGAGCTGCGCCGCTACGCCGATGCGATCGTGAAGGCGTCGCTCGGCATCAAGAAGGGCGACACGCTCGTCGTCAGCGGCGAGCCGGAGCACCGCGAGCTGATGCTCGCCGTCGTCGACGCGGGCTATCGCGCCGGCGCGCTCGTCTCCGACATCGACTACGGCGATCCCTGGGCCTATCGCGCACGCGTGCTCAGCGGCTCGGCGGAGGCGCGGGCGGCGATCACGCCCTGGCGCCTGCGCCAGTACCGCGAGCTCGTCAAGCCGACTGCGGCGCGCGCACACATCCACGGCGCCGCCGACCTCGGCTACCTCGACGGCGTGCCGCCGAAGAAGATCGCCGAGTCGCAGGCGGCCGTCGCGGCGCAGCTCAAGTGGTTCCAGCGTGCGAACCTCGAGATGAGCGCCCGCTGGACGATCGCCGGCTGGCCGACGGACCACTGGGCGAAGCAGGTGTATCCCGAGCTCTCGACGCTCGACGGCAAGCGCGCGCTCGCTCGCGACTTTCTCCATTTCTGCCGGCTGACCGACGCCGACGGCGCCGGCGCGAAGGGCTGGCTCGAGCACGTGAAGCTGATCGCGCGCCGCTCGGCGAAGCTGACGAAGCTCGGCCTCGTCGGCCTCGAGCTGCGCGGCCCCGGGACGGAGCTGGACGTGCGGCTCGCCGCCGGGACGAGATGGCTCGGCGGCCAGGAGGAGAACAAGCACGGCGCCAAGATCGCGCCGAACATGCCGACCGAGGAGACGTTCACGAGCCCGCACGCCGACGGCACGAACGGGACGTTCACGTGCACGTTCCCGCTCACGTTCCAGGGCCGCGTCATCCACGGCATCGCCGGCGAGTTCCGCAACGGGAAGCTCGTGCGGATCGACGCCGCGACGAAGCAGGACCGCGACTACCTGACGGCCTACATCGACAGCGACCCGACCGGCAACGGGCGCCGGCTCGGCGAGGTGGCGCTCGTCGACGCGACGTCCCGCATCGGCTCGAGCGGCCGGATGTACTACGACACGCTGATGGACGAGAACGCCGCCACGCACATCGCGTTCGGCGCCGGGTTCGACGGCACGCGCGACCGCGCGAAGACCGGCCTCAACCGGTCGACGATCCACCTGGACGTGATGATCGGCGGCCCCGACTTCGAGGTCACCGGCATCACCGCCAACGGCCGCCGCAAGCCCGTCATCGCCTCCGGCCTCTGGCAGATCTAGTCACGTTCCGCAACGTGGTTGCCGGACATGTCCGGCAACCACGTTGCGATCGAGGAGCGGCGGACAGCCGCTACTGCCCGTTGCCGCCGGCGGGGGTGGTCGCGGGCGGAGCGGGCGGCGGCGCGGGCTTCGGGGCCGGCTTCGGTGCCGGCTTGTTCTCCGACGCCGGCGGCGGCGAGCGGGTCGGCGTCGTCACGGTCGTCGTCGTGGTCGCGGGTGCCGGCGTGTACGACGGCGTGTACGAGTAGCTCGTCGGCGGCGGGCTCACGTACCGGCCGCCGATCGTCGGCGCGTGGAACGACAGCACCGGGAGCTTCGCCGTCGCCTGCGCCATGAACGCGTGCCAGATCTCGGCGGGCAGCGTGCCGCCCGTGACGCCGGCGACGCCCTCGACGTACGCCAGCGGGATCTCGCCCTTCGGGTAGCCGACCCAGACGCACGTGGCGAGCTGGACGACGAAGCCGCAGAACCAGGCGTCGACGGAGTTCTCGGCGGTGCCCGTCTTCCCCGCCACCGGCCGTGCCCCGAGCCCGGCCGCGACGCCGGTGCCGTGCTGGACGACGCCCTGCATCGCATACGTCACCGTGTCGGCCGTGTTCGCCGGGATGGCACGTGCGCCCGGCGCGCTCAGCTTCCCGATCACGCTGCCCGACGGGCCGCGCACCTGCAGGAACGCCTGCGGGTCGCGGTGGATCCCGCGCGCGGCGAACGTCGCGTAGGCGTCGGTCATCTCGAGCGGGTTCACCGGCTGCGTGCCGAGCGTGATCGAGCACACGGGCTTCAGCTCCGTCGTGATGCCCATCCGGTGGGCCGTGTTGGCGACGTTCTGCGGGCCGACGACGTCGACGAGCTGCGCGAAGATCGTGTTGACCGAGTTCGCGAGCGCGTTGAGGAGGTTGTCGTAGCCGGCGACCTCGTCCGCGTAGTTGTGCACGTCCCACGGCTCCCCGTTGTACGAGCACTTCGGATCGGTGATCTGCAGCTCGGGCGGCCCGTTGAAGCCGGTGTAGACGGAGATGCCCTGGTCGACCGCGGTCGCGAGCGTGAACGGCTTGAACGCCGAGCCCGCCTGCCGCGTCGACTGGGTCGCGAGGTTGAACTTCAGCAGGCGACCGTCCGGGACGTACGCCTGCATCGCCTTCACCGCCCCCGTGCGCGGGTCGATCGCCACGAGCGCCGCCGCCGGATCGGTCTTCGTGCGCAGGACGCTCTTGATCGCGGAGATCGCCTGGTACTGCAGGCGCGGGTCGATCGTCGTCCGCACCTGCAGGCCGCCCTCCTCGACGCGCTGCGCGCCGAACCGCTCGATCAGCTGCGTCGTCGCCCAGCCGAAGAAGTTCGGGTGGCGCTGCTGGCTGTAGAGATCGCCGAGCTTCAGCCCGAGCGGCGACGCGACGGCGCGCGCGAACTCGGTCTGCGTGATGTCGCCGTTCGTGAGCATCGCGCGCAGCACCTCGTTGCGCCGCGCGATCGCGTCCTGCGGATTGCGCACCGGGTCGTAGATCGACGGCGCCTGCGGCAGCCCGGCGAGGAGCGCCGCCTGCGCGATCGTCAAGCGCCTCGCGCTCGTCGAGAAGAACGTCTCGGCCCCCGCCTCCGCGCCGTAGGCGTTACGACCGTAGAAGACCTCGTTCAGGTAGGCGGCGAGGATCTGCTTCTTCGTCAGCTTGCCGGCGAGCTTCTGCGCGAGGCAGGCCTCTTTCACCTTGCGCGAGATCGTCCGCTCGTTCGAGCCGATGTAGAGGTTGCGGACGAGCTCCTGCGTCAGCGTCGAGCCGCCCTCGACGATCCGGCCGTTCGTCGCGTCCTTGACCGCAGCCCGGAGGATCCCCTGGTAGTCGAGCGCGCCGTGCTGCCAGAAGCGGCGGTCCTCGATCGCGATCGTCGCCTTCGGCAGCCACGGCGAGATCTGGCCGAGCTTCAGCGGCTGTCGGTTGCGCTTCGACGGGATGACGCCGAGCAGCGAGCCGTCGCTCGCGAAGAGGAACGAGTTCTCGCCGAGCTGCAGCGGCCGGAGCTGGTTGAGGTTGCACGAGCCGAAGACGAGCGCGCGGCCGGTGAAGACGCCGCCGGCGAGGAGCCCGACGACGACGATCGCGAAGGCGCCGGCGAGCGTCGCGAGGAGGCGACGGCGCGGCCGGCGACGGCGCGCGCGGGCGCGGCGGAGCGCGATCAGCGCTGCGAGCTCGAGATCGTCCCTGTCCGCCACGGCCGCCGAGGTTGTCTCCGCTCAGGAGACGGAAAAACGCGGGGCGGTGCGTAGTTTCCCCCGATCCGGCTCCCGAAGTCCGGCCGGACACTAGGCGGATGCAGAGCGAGCTCTCGATCCCGGTCATCTGGACCGAGGACGGCACGCCGGCGCTCGCCGGCCGTCTCGACGTGCTCCGCGACCACCTGCATTTCGAGGGCGGCGTCCGCGAGCGGCGCCGGTCGGTCGACCTTCCGTTCCGCGAGATCGCGACGGCGCGCATGGGTCGCGCCACCGACGAGCGGGTCAACGGGCGGCCGGCGATCGTCCTCGCGCTCGCGGGCGGCGGCTCGGTCGCGTTCGCCGGCTTCGGGCGGCCGGGCGCCCTGGTGGAGATCCTCCACCAGATCGAAGAGCGGCTCTAGGAGACGGTCAGGGCCGGCCCCGCGTACCCGAGCGCGGGCGACGAGAGCCGGATCTGCGCACCCACGGCGACCGTCACCGTGCGTGCGAACGCGCCGCTCGAGCCCGTGCGGCCGCTCGCAAGCGTCCGCCAGGCCGAGCCCCTCTTCGCCTGCACGACGTACGAGCGCGCCCCCGAGCCCGGACGCACCATGCCCCACAGGGAGACGCGGCTGCCGGAGCGCGACGCCTCGGCGAGCGGCAGGGCGAAGGCGTGGACCGAGAGCTTCGGCTTGCCGGTCGACGTGTAGAGCCCGCTCTGCCACCCCCCGAGCGACGGCTCGTCGCGGACGAGGAACTGGATCAGGACGGTCACGCCCGGCTGCTTCCACACCCGGAGCGCAGCCGAGCCGAGGTAGGTCGCCTGCTTCAGCTGCGACACGCCGAGCAGCGTGTCGGGCGGATTCGTCTGGTAGCCGTACTCGGTGAGCCAGAGCTGCGTCTTCGCACCGAAGTAGGCCGTCACGTCACGACGGATCTGCGGCAGCGTCGCCATCGTGAAGTAGCTGCACTGCGGACACGACGTGTGCGTCGGCGTCTCGAGCGGG
>JBEQUF010000179.1:0-2531 GCA_040349295.1 Actinomycetota bacterium
CGGCTCGTGCACGAGCCGTGCGCGCTTCGTCCTCAGGTGCAGCTGCGGCATCTCGACGCGCTCGTCGCGAAGCAGGCGCTCGAGGTTCCGCGCGAGCCAGTCGGCGCGGTCGGCCGCCGCGTAGAGCTCGTTCCCGATCGCCTCGGTGCGCGGCTTCCCCGTCTCCTCGACGACGGCGTCGGCGATCGCGTCGGCGTGGCGGAGGACGGCGCGCTTCACGTCGCGCAGCACGGCCGCACGCTCGGCGAGCGTCCGGCGCGACCACTGCTCCTGGGCAGCGCGCGCCGCGGCGACGAGCGTGTCAGTCCTGACGGCCGTCGTCGCCATGCGCAAATGCTACGCCGACCCGATCGAGATCGGCGAGCTGCGCCGCGATCCAATCGGACAGATCGCTTCCGCGCACCACCCCTCGGATCCCTTCGATCCGGCGCCGCTTCTCGCCCGGATCCATCGTCAGCGCCTCGTGGATCGCCTGCGCCTGGCCGTACACGTCGAACGGATTGACGGAGACCGCCCACTCGCCCAGCTCCTCGTGCGAGCCGGCGTTCTCGGAGAGGACCAGCACGCCGTCGCGCGCGTTGACGAGCGGCGCCTCCTTCGACACGAGGTTCAGACCGTCGAAGACGGGATTGACGAGCAGCACGTCGTACTGCTTGTACGCGGCGACGGACTGCGCGAAGTTGTCGGCGATCTGCAGGTCGATCGGCGTCCAGCCCTCGTGCTGGAAGCGGTCGTTCACCGCACGCACCTCGCGCTGGATCGCCGCGAGGTACTCCGAGTACTCGGGAATGTCCTGGCGCGACGGATCGAGGAGCGCGAGCAGCGTCACGCGGCCGTGCAGCTCCGGATGCATGTCGAGGAAGAGCGCGAACGCCTTGAAGCCACGCACGACGTTCTTCGACGGGTCGGTGCGGTCGACGCGGAGCACCAGGTGCTCGGGCCGCCGCTCGACGATCTGGCGTTCCTGCTCGAGCACGCCCGCGTCGTCGCGCAGCGCATCGAACTCCGCCGGCTCGACGCCGAGCGGATGCGCCGTCACGAGCGTCCGGCGCCCGTCGTGCTCGACGACGGACGCGCGGTGGTCGACGTCGGCTCCGAGGATGTCCTCGCAGGAGCGCAGGAAGTTCCGCTTCCAGCGCTCCGTGTGCAGCCCGAAGACGTCGTTCGCGAGCGCTCCCTCGTGCACGGCGCGGCGCAGATGCTCCGGCAGCACGTGCCAGTAGTCGGTGTCCGGCCACGGGATGTGGACGAAGTGCGCGAGCACCGCGTCGGGCCGCTGCTCGCGGATGAGCTTCGGCGCGAGGTAGAGGTGGTAGTCGTGCAGGAAGACGGTGGCCGCCGGCTCGCGGTCGAGCTCGGCGATCGTCGCGCGCGCGAAGCTCTCGTTCACCGGCAGGTAGCCGCTGAACCAGGCGTGGTGCAGACCGAGGTCGAGATCGGGCGCCGACGTGAGCCCCCACATGTAGTGCTGGAGGAACCAGAGCGTCGGATTCGCGACGACGTTGTAGAACCAGTCGTACGCGCTCGGGTCGTGCGCGACGAGGCGCAGCCGGTACGACGCGCCCTCACGTGACGTCTCGTTGAACGCCTCGCCGCCGTGCTCCTCCGCGACCGCGCGATCCTCGTCCGTCATCGCGCTGCCGATCCACGTCACGTCGTGGTGCGTGACGAGGCTGCGCAACGCGCTCACGAGCCCGCCGCCGCCGCGCTTCGCGACGCGCATGCCGCCGCCGTCCCGCGCGTACGAGACGGGTCCGCGGTTCGCGACGACGATGATCTTGCGGCGCGGGCTCACGCGCGCAGCCTATGCGGCGACCGCGTCAGGACAGGTTCTTGACGAACCGCAGCGTCGACCCGCGCTCGCCCGGCTTCGAGCGGAGCTCGAACTCGTCGGCGATCGACCTGATGATCGAGATGCCGAGCCCGCCCTCGGTGAGCTCCTCGCCGCCCGTCTCGCCGGCCGGCGGGCCGTCGGGATCGAAGCCCTCGCCGTCGTCGACGATCTCGATCCCCAGCCGGTTCGGGTGGAGCTCGTACGTGACGTCGACGCTGCCGTCGCCGTCGGGCCCGTACGCGTGACGGACGGAGTTCGAGACGGCCTCGGTCAGCGCGAGCTTCAGGTCGGCCATCGTGTCGTCGCCGATCTCGCGCAGCTGGCCGAGCCCGGTGAGGGCGAGCCGGCACAGCGTGATGTACTCCGGCTTCGCCGGGATCCGCAGGGAGATCGTGCGTCCGCCGTCGGCCGTCTGTCGGGTGTGGGTCATCACGCTCGCTGGTTCCCGCAAGTTCACGATCCTAAACCCGGCGATTTCTACCGATTTCTCATGCGGCGATCCTGCTCCAGAGGTCGCGTACCCGCGCGCCGGGATGGTTAACCCGCCTGCCGCGCCGCCAGGACGACCGTCACGAGCCTCCGGCGGCCGCCGCGGACGATCGCGAAGCTCGCGCTCGCACCCGGTCGAAGCGTATTCGTGACGATCCGCACGAGCGAGGCGGCTCCGGTGACCGGCGTGCCGTCGACGGCCACGATC
>JBEQUF010000386.1:0-4802 GCA_040349295.1 Actinomycetota bacterium
AGCTGCCGGAGCGCCTCGAGGAAGCCCGGCTCCGGCAGGACGACGCCCATGTTCCCGGCGACGGGCTCGACGATGATCGCGGCGAGGCCCTAGCCGTACCGCATGACCGCCTCGGCGACCGCGTCGACGTCGTTGTACGGACAGACGATCGTATCCTGCGTGACGGCGGACGGCACGCCGGGCGAGCTCGGGATCCCGAGCGTCGCGAGGCCCGAACCGGCGCTCGCGAGCAGCGCGTCCGAGTGGCCGTGGTAGCAGCCGGCGAACTTGAGGATGCGGTCGCGCTTCGTGAAGCCGCGGGCGAGCCGGAGCGCGCTCATCGCCGCCTCCGTGCCCGACGAGACGAGCCGCACCTTCTCGACGGAGGGCACGGCGTCGACGATCTCCGCCGCCAGCTCGATCTCGGCCGCCGTCGACGCGCCGAACGACGTGCCGCGCAGCGCCGCCTCCCGCACCGCCTCGACCGTCTCGCGGTCGGCGTGGCCGAAGATCAGCGGCCCCCAGGAGAGCACCCAGTCGAGGTAGCGGTTGCCGTCGACGTCGTAGAGGTAGGCGCCCTCGCCGTGGTCGACGAAGAGCGGCGCGTCGAGGCCGACGGCGCGCATCGCGCGCACGGGCGAGTTGACGCCGCCGGGGACGAGCTCCAGCGCGCGCCGGTAGAGGTCTACAGCCACTGCGCGAGGTCTTTGGTCCAGTAGCTCAGGATCAGGTCGGCACCTGCGCGCTTGATCGCCGTCAGCGACTCGAGCGCGGCCGTCCGCTCGTCGAGCCAGCCGGCGCGCGCGGCCGCCCGCAACATCGCGTACTCGCCGCTCACGTTGTAGGCGGCGATCGGGACCTCGAAGCTCTCGCGGACTGCGCGGATCACGTCGAGATACGGCAGCGCGGGCTTGATCATCAGCGCGTCGGCGCCCTCCTCGAGATCGGGCTCGCACTCGCGGAGCTCCTCGCGCACGTTCGCGGGGTCCATCTGGTAGCCGCGCCGGTCGCCGAACGACGGGGTCGAGTCCGCCGCCTCGCGGAACGGCCCGTAGAACGCGGACGCATACTTCGCGCTGTAGGCGATGATCGGCGTGTTCTCGAAGCCGCGGTCGTCGAGCGTCTCGCGGATCGCCGCGACGCGGCCGTCCATCATGTCGCTCGGGGCGACGACGTCCGCGCCCGCCTCGACGTGCGAGAGCGCCGTGCGCGCGAGCAGCTCGAGCGACTGGTCGTTGTGCACCTCGCCGTCGACGATCACGCCGCAGTGTCCGTGCGACGTGTATTCGCACAGGCAGACGTCGGTCATCAGGACGAGCTCCGGGAAGCGCGGCCGGAGCGCACGCAGCGCCTGCTGCACGATCCCGTCCTCCTCCCACGCGCCGGTCGCCACGTCGTCCTTCTCGGACGGGATGCCGAAGAGGATGATCGACTGGACGCCGCTGCGGACGAGATCCTCGACCTCGCGGAGGAGCTCGTCGACCGTGTAGCGCGACATGCCGGGCAGCGCGTCGTTGCGCAGCCCTTCCGGCGCGACGAAGAGCGGCATCACGAACTGGTCGAGCGAGAGCCGCGTCTCGCGCACGAGCGCGCGCAGGGGTGCGGTGCGGCGGAAGCGGCGAAGACGGACGTCGGGGTAGCTGCTCACGCTGGAAGAGTACGTCCACGCGTGCGCTCGCCGTCCCTTCCGGCCCGGACCGTCTAGGCGGCGAGCAGCCGCACGGCGCGGCGTGCGAGCGCGAACAGCACCGCACCGATCCCGAGCAGCCACGCGGTCTCGATCCCGAGCGTCCGCCACGGGCTCACGTCGTAGAGCGCGGCCGTGAGCCAGCGCACGGCATGGGTGAACGGCAGGAACTCGCTGATCCAGAACGCCGGCGCGAAGGCGCCGCGCGGGACGAGTCCGAGGAAGAGCACCGGCAGGACGACGAGGACCGCGAGCAGCGAGGCCGTCCGCGCCTCGCGCGCGACGGCGCCGAGGGCGACGCCCGCCGCGCCGACCGCCGCCGCCGCGAGCAGGACGCCGACGAGCACGAGCGGCAGCCGCTGCCACGGCTCGCCGCCGCGGACGCCTCCGATGTCGACGACGAGCCCGAAGACGATCGCGATCAGCACGCCGAGCGCGACGCCCGCGACCGCTGCGAGCGACACCTTCGAGCCCACGAGCTCGCCGCGCGAGAGCAGCCCCCGACGCAGGCGGCCGATCGTCCCCTCGTCGCGCTCGGTCGCGGTCGCGCCGGCGGCGAGCAGCAGCGCGAGGAACGTCACGGTCAGCGCGATTCCGTACGACTGCACCTGTGCGGAGAGGATCCACGTGCGGCCCTTCTGCTTCGGCTGTACGAGCGTGATCGGGCTGGCGGTCGCGTGCAGCGCGTTGCCCGTCTCCGCCAGGGCGAGCCGCGCGATCTTCACGAACGTCCGCAGCTGCTGCACCTTGGCGGTCTGCGGCAACCCGGCGAGCGTCGAGTCCATGTGGTCGAGCCCGAGCACGGTGTAGGGTCCGAACGTGCCGCCGTGCTCGATCAGTCGTACCTCGGCGAGATTCGCCGCGATGTAGCCGCTCTGCAGCTTGCGGTTGAGCTGGTAGACGAGCGACTGCACCTGCTGGGTGACGCGGGAGGAGAGGCCGCCGCTCGTCGTCCGCAGGATCAGGTGCGGCGAGGTCGTCGAGCTGCCGAGGTCGTCGAGGAAGCCGTCCGGGACGGTGATCGTCGCGACGACCTTGCCGTTCGAGAGCTCCCGCGCGGCCTCGCCTGCGGAGAGATGCACGAGCGTCACCTGCTGCGCGACCTGGTCGACGACCGTGCCGATGTGGAAGCGGTGGCCGCCGACCGTGACGACCGCCGGCAGGCCGGCCTCGTCGACGAACGCGACGCGGGGCTTCGCGTTGGCGTAGCCGGCGACGAGGCCGACGAGCAGCGCGATCACGATCGGATATGCGAGCAGCGCGCCGAGCAGCAGCGGCGAGCGGCGCAGCACGAGCAGGTCCTTCCGCAGCAGCGCCGTCACGCGACGATCCGCCCGTCCTGCAGGCGCACGACGCGTGTCGCATGCGACGTCTCGTCGAGGTCGTGCGTGGCGAAGCAGACGGCGCCGCCGTCCGCGCGCACCTCGTCGACGAGCGCCCACACGCGCCCGCGCGACTCCGGGTCGAGCGACGCGGTCGGCTCGTCCAGGAGCAGCACGCTCGGCTCGTCGAGCAGCGAGAGCACGACGTTCAGACGCTGACGGTTGCCGAGCGAGAGCTCGCCGGAGATCCGGTCCGGCGGCAGCTCGAAGCGGGCGAGCAGCGCGTCGACGTCCGGCTGCACCCGTCCGAGACGTGCGAACAGCTCGAGATTCTCGCGCACGGTCAGCTTCGCGTAATGCGCGGGCCGCTGCGGCACCCAGCCGACGCGCACGGAGCCCTCGACGCGGCCCGCGCTCGGCTCGAGCGCGCCGGCGAGGATCGCCAGCAGCGTCGACTTGCCGGCGCCGTTCGGACCGACGAGCGCGACCGACTCGGCCGCTGCGAGCTCGAAGTCGGTCGGCGCCAGCGCCACGACGTCGCCGTAGCGGCGCTCGACGCCGTCGGCCCGCAGCAACGTCACAGGTTCACGACGTCGGCCGCGCCGAGCGGCTCAACCGGTGCTTCCGCCCCGTCCTGCGGCCAGCGCTGCAGGGCGAGCCGCTCGGCGAAGAACTCCCACACCGCCCGCCCTGCCGCGAGCAGCGGCAATGCGACGAGGATCCCGGGGAAGCCGTAGATCTCGCCGCCGGCGAGCAGCCCGAAGATGACGAGCAGCGGATGGAGCCGCAGCGAGTGGCCCATCACCTTCGGCACGACGAGATGTCCCTCGAGCTGCTGGATGCCGAGGAAGAGCAGCGCGACCCACACCGCAGACAGCGGATGCTGCACGAGCGCGTACAGCACCGGGGGCGCGGCGCCGAGCCACGGCCCGACGTACGGCACGAGCTCGGTGACGCCCGCCCACGCGCCGAACGCCGCCGCGTACTTCTGCCCGTGCGGCATCAAGCCGGTGACGCCGAGGATCCACACGCCGCCGCCGGACGAGATGCCGATGATCAGCGACAGCAGCAGCTGTCCCTTCACGTAGCTCGCGATCGCCTGCTCCATGCGCATGACGAGCGGCGTCGATCCCGGCGCCGGTGGGAAGCGCCGGTCGACCGCGGCTGCGAGTCGATGCATGTCGAGCAGCATGTAGATCGACACGACGATCACGAGCAGCGTGCTGAACAGGAGCCCTGCGACCGCGACACCCGCGCCCTCCGCCCAGTTCAGCGCCTTCTGCGTGTACTTCGTGACGTCGTTCGTCCCGATCGAGTTCAGGAACTTGTTGCCCTGCTTCTCGACCTTGACGCGTTGCAGGTGATGCGTGTTCAGCCAGTGCTGGAAGCGCGCGAGATCGTGCTTCGCACCCGTCGTCTTCGGCTGTCCGGACTCGACCGTAAAGTAGTTGTCGATCCGGTGACTGGCATGTCGGGTCTGCTGCACGACGACAGTTGCGAGCACGAGAATCGCGAGTGCCACAACAGCGGCAAATGCGACATAGACGATCGCAACCGCAAGACCCCGCGGGATTCTCGCCCGACCCAATCCACGGACGAGCGGGTTGAGGAGCAGCGCGATGAGCAGCGCCACGAGGAAGAGGAACACCGCGTGACGCACCGCTCCCGCCACCACCCAGACGAGCAGGAGCAGCAACGGCAGCCCGACGAGCTGGATCCAGCGCGGGATCTCGATCCGGTCCGGACCCAGCCGCTGAGGATTGGGGGTTCCGGCCACTACGGCGATGGTATCGCTGGGAATTTGGCCATCGACA
>JBEQUF010000388.1:0-3254 GCA_040349295.1 Actinomycetota bacterium
CGCTTGTGACGAATCGTCACGAGCGGCGAGAAGCGCCCGCTCGCGTTCCTCGAGCTCCGCTTCCTTCGCCTCGAGCGCCAACGTCTGGGCGACGCCGCCGCGCGCCTCGAGCGAGCGCAGCTCGTCGATCTTCGCCTGCAGCTCCCGCTCCCGCACGGCGAGCGCCGACTCCCGCGCCGCCAGCTTCTGCTCGAGGCGGTCGACGAGCGCGTTCACCGCCCGGTCCGACATCGGCCCCGGCATCGACCGAGCGTAACCCTCCTCCCCGACGCCGCCCCTCGCCGCGCGGTCGCGCCGCGTCAGCGTGAGGAGGGCGAAGGCGACGGTCCCGACCGCGAGGCCGATCCCGGCGCCGACGAGGACGAGCGCCCAGAGCACGGGCCACGACGCCGACGCCGGCGCAACCGCGCTCGAGGCGCGCTTCACGGTCGGGTCGGCCTGGCCCTGGAAGCTGCGGAGGACGACGAGCCGGCGCGACAGGTCCTGCGCCTGCGCGCCCGACGGGTTCGTCGCGAGCTGCTGCGAGTCCCGCTGGATGACGCCGGCGAGCTCGCTCTGGAAGGTGGTCGTGCGCTGGGCGATCAGCGCGTCGACGAAGGCGTTCGCGAGCTGGGCGGCCGTCGCCGCGGACGTGTCCTCGACGGTGACGTCGAGGATGTTGCTGTCACCGGCGACGTGGGCGTGCACCTCGCCGAGGAGCGACGCTGTCGACCGCCGCACGCCCAGCTGGTTCCGGACGGTGTCGCCGACCTGCGGCGAGCGGACGAGCACGGCTGCCGTCTCCGCCGCCCGGGGCTTCCCGGAGCTGTCGCGGAGCACGTCGAGGCCCGCGAAGGTCGAGTCGCTCGCGGCCACGGGGGTGACGAGGATCTGGGCGGTCGCCCGGTAGCGCTTCGGCGCCGTCAGGCCGTAGCCCGCGGCCGCGGCTGCGCCGGCCACGGTCAGGGTCGCCGCGAGCAGCCACGGCATGGAGCGCGAATGCCGCATATCGGAACGGTATTCGCCCGGGCACGATTACGATCCTTCGGTGGCCGAGAACGATCGCAAGAGCGCGCTCATCACCGGTGGGGCCGGATTCATCGGCTCCCACCTCTCCGAGCTGCTGCTGGACGGCGGCTGGGAGGTCTTCGTCCTCGACGACCTCTCGACCGGTTCCGACCGGAACGTCGCCCATCTCCGCGACCGGCGCGACTTCCACCTGGTCGTCGACTCGGTGCTCAAGACCTCGGTCGTCAACGAGCTCGTCCACCGCTGCGACGTCGTCTTCCACCTCGCGGCGGCGGTCGGCGTCCGGCTGATCGTCGAGGAGCCCGTCCACACGCTCGTCACGAACATCCAGGGCACCGAGAACGTGCTCGACTACTGCAACCGGTTCGGAAAGCGCGTCCTCGTCGCCTCGACCTCCGAGGTGTACGGCGACCGGCGGGAGCCGGAGGCCCTCGTCGAGAGCGCGCAGCGCGTGTACGGGCCGACGACCGCGCGCCGCTGGGCCTACGCCGAGTCGAAGGCGCTCGACGAGTTCCTCGCCCTCGCCTACCACCAGGAGCGCGGGCTCGACTGCGTGATCGTCCGCCTGTTCAACACGGTCGGGCCGCGGCAGAGCGGCCAGTACGGGATGGTGATCCCGAACTTCGTCCAGAACGCGATCGCCGGCCGGCCGATCGACATCCACGGCGACGGCAGCCAGACGCGCTGCTTCTGCCACGTGCAGGACACGATCCGGGCGCTCGCGGGCCTGATGGACGCACGGAGCGTCTCGGGCGAGATCTTCAACGTCGGCTCGACCGAGCGGATCTCGATCCAGGAGCTCGCCGACCGGGTGCGGACGCTGACCGGCTCGGACTCCGAGCTCGTCTACGTCCCCTACGACGAGGTCTACGGCCAGGGGATCGAGGACATGCTCCACCGGCAGCCGTCGATCGACAAGGTGCAGGCGGCGATCGGCTGGACGCCGCAGCGGACGCTCGACGACATCCTCCGGGACGTCGTCGGCTACACGAAGTCCGCGCCCGTCGTCCAGGTCTGAGCCTCGACGACCGGCCTCACTCCACCGTTCGGAGCGCCGGGAAGAGGATGGCGTCCCGGATCGACTCCTTGCCCGTCAGCACCATCGCCAGCCGGTCGATCCCGAGGCCGATGCCGCTCGTCGGCGGCATCCCGTACGACAGCGCCTCGACGTAGTCGGGATCCCCGCTCTCGGCCTCGGTGTCGCCTGCCGCGCGCTCGCCCTCCTGGAACGCGAACCTCGCCGACTGCTCCTCGGCGTCGTTGATCTCGGTGAACGCGTTCCCGAGCTCCATGCCGCCGATGAAGTACTCGAACCGCTCGACGATCGTCGGGTCGTCGTCGGTCGTGCGCGCGAACGGCGACAGCTCGATCGGATAGTCGTAGAGGATCGTCGGCTGGATCAGGTTCGGCTCGACGAACCGCGAATGCGCGTGGTCGATCAGCTTCGACCAGGTCGGATCCTTCGAGACGTCGACGTCGCGCTCCTGCAGCTTCCGGCGCAGCTCGGCCTCGTCGCGCGTCCACAGCCCGTGCTCCTCGAGCGCGTCGACGAACTTCAGCCGGCGCCACGGCGGGGCGAAGTCGACCTCGTGCCCACGGAACGTCACCGTCGTCGACCCGGTCGCCGCCTCGGCGGCCCGCGCGACGAGCTGCTCGATCCGCTCCATCGTCGTCGTGTAGTCGACGTACGCCTCGTACCACTCGAGCATCGTGAACTCGGGGTGGTGCTTGAAGCTGACGCCCTCGTTGCGGAAGTCCTTCGAGAGCTCGTAGACCTTCTCGAGGCCGCCGACGATCAGCCGCTTGAGGTAGAGCTCGTCGGCGATCCGCAGGTAGCGGTCCTCGTCGAGCGAGTTCCAGTGCGTGACGAACGGCTCGGCGAAGGCGCCGCCGTAGCGCGGCTGGAGGATCGGCGTCTCGACCTCGACGAACCCCCAGTCGTCGAGCGTCCGCCGGATGCTCGTCACCATCCGCGAGCGGACCATCGCGTCGCGCCGCGACTCCTCGTTCATCAGCAGGTCGAGGTAGCGCTTGCGGTAGCGCAGCTCGACGTCGGTCAGGCCGTGGAAGGTGTCGGGGAGCGGGGTGCGGATCCGCGAGAGGAGCTCGATCGACTCGACGATGAGCGAGGGCTCGCCGCGCCGCGACTTCCCCGGCTTGCCGCTGACGCCGACGACGTCGCCGAGATGGACGTCGACGATCTCGCCCGGGCAGATCAGCTGGATGCGGCCCGAGCGGTCGACGAG
>JBEQUF010000013.1:0-6644 GCA_040349295.1 Actinomycetota bacterium
GAGCGCGCTCACGCGGCCGTCTCCATCACACGGAGGTAGAGCTCGCCGATGTCGCGCGCGCCGAAGCGCTCGCGCAGCGACACGGCACTGCCGCGCTCGACGATCTCGCCGCCGCGCAGCATCGCGATCTCGTCGCAGAGCGCCTCGGCCTCCTCGAGGTAGTGCGTCGTCAGGATCACCGTCGTGCCGGCGCCGTGCAGCCTGCGGATGTAGCTCCACAGCTCGGCGCGGAGCTCGACGTCGGCTCCCGCAGTCGGCTCGTCGAGGATGAGGAGGCGCGGCCGGTGCATGAGCGCGCGCGCGAGCAGCAGCCGTCGCTGCATGCCGCCGGAGAGCTCGCCGCGGCGGCTCTTCGCCTTCGAGCTCAGGTCGAAGAGATCGAGCAGCTCGCGAGCACGCGCCCAGGCGTCCCGCCGCGACAGGCCGTAGTAGCCCGCGTGGTAGACGAGGATCTCCTCGGCGTCGATGAACCGGTCGAGGTTCACGTCCTGCTCGGCGAGCCCGACCAGCCGGCGCGCTTCACGCGTGCGGTGGTCGTGCCCGAAGACGCGGATCTCCCCCGCAGTCGGCAGCACGAGGTTGCAGACCGCGCCGATCAGCGTCGTCTTGCCCGCGCCGTTCGGCCCGAGGAGGCCGAAGAAGGCGCCGTCCGCGATCTCGAGGTCGAGATCGCGGACGGCGGTGTGGCCGGCCGCGTACGTCTTGGTGAGGCCGCGCACGGCCAGCGCGGGCGTCATCAGCCGGAGAAGCCCGTGAAGCTCGCCGGCAGGACGTTGACGAGGATCGAGCCGACGTTCACCTTCTTCGGGATCTGCTTCGCTTCGAGGAACGTGTCCGCGAGCGCCTGCTCCGCCTTGAGGATCGACGGCGAGACGGCACGGATCGTCGTCTTGCCGTTGGCGACGACGACCTTGGCCGTCGCGGCGTCGACGCCGGTCTCCTTCTGCACGTCCTTCTCCCAGACGCTCGGGTGCGTGTCGCCGTAGGCATAGGCGCGGCCGAGGCGCTTCAGCAGATCGACGAGCAGCTTCTTGCGAACGGGGTCTGTGACGTCCTTCGTCGCGGCGACGACGAAGCCGACGTTCGGGTCGAGCGGCGGATGGCCGGCGAGCAGGACGCGGCCGCCCTGCTCGACGTCGACGGCCGCCTGCGGGTTCCAGATCGACTCGGCGTCGATCTGCCCGCCCTTGAACGCGGCGGCGAGCGCCGCGGGCGCGAGGTTCACGAACTTCACCGAGGTCGGCGAGAGGCCGACGCTCTTCACGGCGTTGAGGAGGAACCCGTGCGCCGAGCTGCCGAACGGCACGCCGACGCTCTTCCCCTTCAGGTCCTTCAGCGACTTGATCGCCGACCCCTTCGGGACGACGAGGTAGTTGCCCGCCTGCTTCGCGCTCGGCGGCACGAGCGCGGCGACGACCTTGAAGCCGAGGTCGGACGCTGCGCCGTTGATCGGCGGAACGTCGCCGATGTCGGTGCCGATGTCCACCTGGCCGGCGGACACCGCCTGGACCTCCGGCGGCCCGAACGGGAAGACAGCCCACTTGACGTTGTACGAGGCGCCGTCGAGCGCGTGCGAGTCCTTGACGAGCGAGATGATCCCGCTCGACTGCTGGCCGATCACAAACGTCGGCTTGGACGTCGCCGACGCTCCCGTCGTCGCGACGCCGATGGCGGCGACGACGACCGCGAGCAGCGCGCCGCCTCCGATGATCCTGTTCCTGCTCACTGTTCCTCCTTGGTGGTCGAAAGGCCGAGCTCCGCGAGAAGCTCGCTGCGCAGGCGGTCGCGCTCGACGCCGATCGCGCGACGCCGGTGGTCGAGCTCGACGCGGTGCTCGCTGGCGATGCGGCCGTCGCGCATGACGAGGATCCGGTCGGCGAGGGTGATCGCCTCGTCGACGTCGTGCGTGACGAGCAGCATCGTCGCGTCGTGCCGTGCCCGAAGCGCCCGGACGAGGTCGTGCATGCGCAACCGCGTGATCGCGTCGAGCGCCGCGAACGGCTCGTCGAGGAGCACGAGCGCGGGATCGGAGACGAGCGCCCGCGCCAGCGCGACGCGCTGCGCCTCGCCGCCCGAGAGCGTCTTCGGCCACGCGTCCGCACGCTCGACGAGCCCGACCTCGTCGAGGACGCGCAGCGCGGTCGCACGGGCATCGCGGTCGCGGATCCCGATCGTCACGTTCCGCCAGACGCGCTGCCAGGGCAGCAGCCGCGGCTCCTGGAAGACGATCGCGCGCCGGCGCGGGACCTCCACCATGCCGGCGTCCGGCAGGTCGAGTCCGCCGAGCAGCCGCAGCAGCGTGCTCTTGCCGCAGCCCGACTGGCCGAGCAGGATCACGAACTCCGACTGCTCGAGCCGGAGCTCGAGACCGTCGAGCACGACGCGCTCGCCGAAGCGCCGGACCAGGCCGTCGACGCGGACGGCGATGTCGCGCGGCACCCGCGGGAGCCGCGCGACGACGTCGGGCCGGAGCTCGACGACGGTCACCGTGCACCTCCGAACGACGGCCGCCACACGAGCAGCAGCCGCTCGGCGATGCGCACGATCTGGTCGGCGGCGAGGCCGAGCACGGCGTAGATCGCGAGACCGAGGAACATCTCGTCGATCCGCTGGTAGGTCTGGGCCTGCGTGATCATGAAGCCGATCCCCGACTGCGCGTTGATCTGCTCCGCGACCACGAGACCGAGGACGCTGTACGCGAGTGCAAAGCGCAGGCCGACGAGCAGCCCCGGCAACGCCCCCGGCAGGAGCACGCGCAGGATGAGCCGCACCCGCCCGGCGCCGGCGGCAGCCGCCATCTCGACGAGCCGCTGATCGACGCCGCGGATGCCCGCGAAGAGGTTGATGTAGACCGGGATCGCAGCGCCGATCGCGATCAGCAGCACCTTCGAGGCGTCGCCGATCCCGAACCACATGATCATCAGCGGCAGCAGCGCCAGGAACGGCACGGTGTTGAGGATCTGCACCGGCCCGTTGAAGAGCTGCTCGCCGATCCTCGACAGCCCCGCGATCGTCCCCGCGACGAGGCCGATGCTCGCGCCGACGGCGAATCCCTCGAGCGCTCGCAGCAGCGAGACGCGCAGGTCCTCGCCGAGCGTCGACGGCGTGCCGACCTGCCAGAGGTGCACGGCGGCGCGCACGACCTCGACGGGCGACGCGACGAGCGTCGACGGCAGCGCGCCGGCGGAGCAGGCGAGCTGCCACGCGACGATCACGAGCAGCGGCGTCGTGTAGATGCCCAG
Source organism: Actinomycetota bacterium (assembly GCA_040349295.1). Lineage (GTDB taxonomy): Bacteria > Actinomycetota > Thermoleophilia > Gaiellales > Gaiellaceae > Palsa-739. The sequence goes on from JBEQUF010000013.1 coordinate 3,243, forward strand.
CGGCGAGCGCAGCCGCGCGAGCGACGCGAGACCGCGACGCGGCGTGTGCGGGGCGAACGTGTCGACGCCCGCCGAGACGGCGACTGCGTCGGGGCTGACGGTCATGCTGCTCTCCCCTTTCTCTCGGGATCCGCGGAAATCCAGGTGCCGAAGCGACGGCGGTAGTAGGTGAGCGGGCCGTGCTCGAGCTCCGCCGCGCCTCCGTGCTCGATCCGGCCGATCAGCACGACGTGGTCGCCGGCCTCGACCTCCTGCTCGACGCGGCACTCCGCCCAGGCGAGCGTCTCCTCGTGCAGGAGCGGGCACCCGTACCGGCCCGGTCGCCACGCGCTGCCGACGAACTTCTCCTCGACCTTCGACGCAAACCGCGCCGCAGTCTCCTCGGCCCACTCGTGCATGACGTTGACGGCGAAGCGGCCGCTCGCGCGGATGGCGGGCAGCGTCCTGCTGTGGACGCCGACGCACACGAGCAGGAGCGGCGGGTCGGCGGAGACGCTCGTGACGGCCGTCGTCGTCAGGCCGCGCGGCGCCCCGTCCGCGTCGACCGTGGTGACGACGGACACGCCTGCCGCGAGCGCACCCATCAGCTCCCGGAAGACGTCGGCGCCGATCCCGGTCGAAGCGGGCGCGACGGTCATGCCTGCGGCCTCACTGCGGCGAGCGCGGGGCTGGCGGCGATCGCCTGCGCGAGCCCGACGAGCGCCTCGCCCTGACGGCGGGCGTCCTCCGCGTACGGTTCGGCGAGCCCGCCCGCCTCGTCGAACCCCTCGCGCGGCACGTAGAGGCCGGGCGGCACGACGTGGGCGGCGAAGAAGCCGGCGAAGACGGCTCTGAGGCCGTCGAGCGCGAGGAAGTGGTGCAGGCTCGCGCCCGTCTGCACGATCGCAATCGCCTTCGCGCCGACCGGCGAGCTGCGCTCCGGGTCGTTCTGCCGCGGGATCCGGTCGAGGAGGGCCTTGAGCGGCGCCGCCTCGGCCGCCCGGTAGACGGGCGAGCCGACGATCACCGCCTGTGCTCCGGCGAGCAGGTCGAGCGCCCGCTCGGCCCCTTCCGGCACGGCGAGCTCGACCGTCTCGACCGCCGCCCCGGCGGCCGCGGCCGCACTGGTCACCGCATCGACCGCCCGGCGTGTCCGGCCCGCTCCGGACGGCGAGCCGTCGATCGCCAGCACCTGTATCGCCCCTCCCGTCACGACATTCCCCCTATCACGACTTTGTCGACCATCTAAGTCAACTTTATGGACATTATCAGCAATGCTCATGACTGCGCCGCCTCAGGCCCCCGTGTTGTCCACATTTGCGCGACAATCGCCGCATGCGGATCTCGGCGAAGGAGGACTACGCCATTCGGGCCGCGCTCGAGCTGGCCCGGCACGAGGGCAGCGTCGTGAAGCGCGACGAGGTGGCCGAGGCCCAGGACATCCCGATCGCCTTTCTCGAGAACATCCTCCTCGAGCTGAAGCGCGGCGAGATCGTCGAGACCCTGCGCGGGCCCGATGGCGGCGTGCGGCTCGCGCGGCCCGCCCGCGAGATCAGCGTCGCCGACGTGATCCGCGCCGTCACCGGCCCGCTCGCCTCCGTGCGAGGCGTCCGGCCGCCGGCCATCGCCTACAGCGAGTCGGCGGAGCCGCTCCGGGAGGTCTGGGTCGCGCTCCGCGCCAACATCCGCTCCATTCTCGAGCACGTCTCGCTCGCCGATCTCGCGAGCGGCCGCCTGCCGGCCGCCGTGACGCGGATCACGCGCAACGCCGACAGCTGGGAGTGAGCGCTACTCGATCTCGTCGTCGGCGGCGAGAAGATCCTCGAGCTCCTCGCGCGGCGTCGGCCGGGTCATGAACGTCACCGACATGCGCTCGATGCGCGAGCCCTCGACGTCGAGCACGTCGAACTGCAGCCCGTCGTAGTTGACGTTGTCCCCCACCTCTGGCGCGCGCCCGAGCTGGCCGAAGACGAAGCCGCCGACCGTGTGGAAGTCCTCGTCGGGCAGCTCGGTGCCGAAGCGGTCGTTGAACTCGTCGATCGGGAACATGCCGTCGAGCCGGTACGTGTCCTCGTCGACCTGCTCGATCTGCTCCTCCTGGACGTCGAACTCGTCCTCGATCTCGCCGACGATCTCCTCGATCAAGTCCTCGAGCGTGACGATGCCCGCCATCGCGCCGTACTCGTCGACGACGACGGCGAAGTGCTGGTTCGTCCGGCGGAACTCCTGCAGCAGCGCCGCCAGCTCCTTCGTCTCCGGGACGATGTACGCGGGCCGCAAGAGCTCCTCGAGCTTCACCGACGCGAGCCCGCGCTCGTGCATCGCCGTGAAGAGGTCGCGCACGTGCAGGACGCCGATGACGTCGTCGAGCGTCTCCCGATAGACGGGATAGCGCGTGTACGGCGAGTCGAGCACCGACGCGAGCGCCTGCTCCGGCGGCAGCCCGATCGAGACGGCGACCACCTCGGGCCTCGGCACCATCACGTCGGAGACGTCCTTGTCGCCGAACACGAAGACCTTGTCGATCATCTGCTGTTCCTCGTGCTCGATCTCGCCCTCCGCCGACGAGCGGGAGAGCAGCATGCGCAGCTCGGCCTCGGACAGCGGCTCGCGCTCGGCGCCCGGCGACTCGAGCCCGAGGACGTGCAGGATCACGTCCGTCGAGCGCCGCAGCACCCAGATGATCGGCGCGAAGACGGCGAAGAACGCGCGCACAGGACCCGCGACCCAGAGCGCCGCCCCTTCCGCATGCCCGAGCGCGACGCCCTTCGGCACGAGCTCGCCGAAGACGACGTGGAAGAACGTCAGCACGGCGTAGGCGATCAGCACTGCGAGCACGGTCGCCATCCACTTCTCGAACTGGTGCGACAGCGTCGCCTCGCCCAGCGCACCGATGCCCAGCGAGGTGAGCGTGACGCCGAGCTGCATCGCCGCGATGAACTGCGGCGGATCCGCCGCCAGGCGCAGCGCTGCGCGGGCCCGCCGGTTGCCCTGGTGGTGCAGCTCGACCATCCGCGTCCGCCGTGCCGTCACGAGCCCGTACTCGGCTGCGACGAAGAACGCGTTCAGCAGGATGAGGACGGCGACGCCGACAAGCTCGAGGAAGAGGGTCACGCCCGGTCCTTCCGGGCTTCGGTACTAGAGGGGAGCTCGTCCACCGTGGAGCGGCGCAGTATAGGTGACCGTGCGGTCGTCCTCGTGCCGCGCGGCACGACCCTCGACGACGAGGCGCTCCAGATGCGACAGCGTCTCCGCGATCGCGAAGCGGCGCTGGATCGGCGGCAGCTCGCGGCCGAAGAGGACGTAGGAGATGTCGAAGCCGCTGCGCGGCTCCGTCCCGAGCGCCGACTCGGCGAGCTCGAGCCGCTCGTCGTGGTGGGCGCGGATCTCGCGCGCCCGCGCCGCCGGCGCCGTGATCGTCTC
>JBEQUF010000018.1:0-9348 GCA_040349295.1 Actinomycetota bacterium
CGCGCAGGACGAGCGCCGCGCGCTGGTTCGCGGACAACTGGTCGAGCGCGCGCGTGATCTCCGACGGGTCGAGGGCGGTGTTCTCCTCGACGGCGAGCTCGACGTCGAGCGCCACCTCCTGCACGCGGCGCTGCGAGCGGCGGAGGTGCTGGCGGTGGACGTTCTGCGCGATCGCGAGCAGCCAGTTGCGCGGCGACTCCGGCTCGTGGCCGCGCTCGAGCGCGCGATAGGCGTTCAGGAACGCCGACTGCGCGACGTCCTCGGCGTCGGCCCGATTGCGCACGAGGCCGTACGCGAATCGGTAGACGTCGTGCGCATACCGTCGGTAGAGCCCGTCGAACGCCTGGTCGGGCGCCATGGCGCCCGGCTAGCGGCGGCCGATCGCGAACGCGACCGAGCTCAGCGCGGCGGCGGCGGAAATCGCAGTCAGGAGACAGAGGAGAGCCAGCATCGCTTCAGCAACGCTGGTCTCCCCTCCGTGGATACGGGCGAATCCTAGGCCGGCTGCTTGGGGCGGGACTTGCGGTTCGGCACGTGGATCGCCCGGCCGAGGGCGACGAGCCCCGCCTCCTTGATCGCCTCCGACAGCGTCGGGTGCGGCGCCACGCCGTCGGCGACCGTCTCGACCGTCGACTCGGCGTCGATCGCGATCACGCCGGCCTCGATCATGTCGGTGACGTGCGGGCCGACCATGACGAGGCCGAGCAGCTCGCCGTACCGGGTCTCGTGGATCGACTTGACCCAGCCGACCGTCTCGTCCTGCATGACGGCGCGGGCGTTCGCGACCCAGGGGAACTGGCCGACGGCGACGTCGTCGCCATACTCCTCGCGCGCCTCGGCCTCGGTGAGGCCGACGCCGGCGATCTCCGGCTCGGTGTAGATCGGACGCGGGACGGCGCGGATGTCGACCGCGGCGTCGTGGCCGCACGCGTTCTCCGCGGCGACCTCGCCCTCGCGGAAGGCGGTGTGCGCGAGCTGCCAGTAGCCGGCGCAGTCGCCGACCGCGTAGATGTGCGGCACCGAGGTGCGGCGGTGGTCGTCGGTCGCGATGCCCTTCCGCCTGTCGAACTGGACGCCAGCCGCCTCGAGCCCGATGCCCTCGACGAGCGGGCCGCGGCCGACCGACACGAGCATCAGGTCGGCCTCGACGGTCTCGCCGTCACCGAACGTGACGGTGATCGAGCCGCCGTTGTCCCTGACCTCCTTGCACTGCTTGCCGAGCTGCAATGCGATGCCGCGCTTGCCGAACTGCTTCGCGAGCTCCTTCGACGCGTCGGCGTCCTCCTGCGGGATCAGCGTCTCGAGCATCTCGATGATCGTCACCTCGGAGCCGAAGCGGTTGAAGATCGACGCGAACTCGCAGCCGATGATCCCGCCGCCGAGGATGACGAGCCGCTTCGGCACCTCGGTCTGCGCGAGCAGGCCCGTCGAGTCGACGCAGCGCGCGGAGTCGAGTCCCGGGATCGGCGGGCGCAGCGGGAACGAGCCGGTCGCGACGATCGCGCTCTTGAAGGTGACGTCCTCCCCGCCCTCGACGGCGATCGTGTTCGCGTCCTTGAACGTGCCCTTGCCCTTCACCCACTCGACGCCGTTCGCCTTGAGCAGGCCGGCGACGCCGCCGGTCATCTGCTTGACGACGTTCGCCTTCCACTCGTTCGACGCGCCGAAGTCGAGCGTCGCCTCGCCGACCTTGACGCCGAACTTGGCGAAGCTCTCCTCCGCCTCCTTCAAGGCGAACGCGGTCTGCACCCAGGCCTTGGTCGGGATGCACCCGACGCGGAGGCAGGTGCCGCCGAGCTCCGGCTCCATCTCGATGCACGCGACCTTCGCGCCGAGCTGCGCGGCGCGGATCGCTGCGGTGTAGCCGCCGGGGCCACCCCCGAGAACGGCGACGTCAACGTCCATCAGTCGTCTCCTTGGTCATCAATTCCCTGCGAACGGTAGTCGCATCGTCACGGCGTACGGCGTCTCCCCGACCTGCCGGAAGCCGAAGCGTTCGTAGTACGGCACCTGCTCGCGCGCGGCGCTCAGGCTGACCGCGTCGTAGCCGTCACCGCGGGCCTGGTCGAGGAGCGCGTTCAGCATCTCCTTGCCGACGCCGTGGCCGCGCTTGCTCGGCACGACGGCGAGCGTCAGCTCGGGTGTGCGCTCGTCGACGAACCCGAAGCCGGGCTGCCGCTCGTTGAACAGCCGGTACCAGGCAGCCCCGGCGGGGTGCGGGCCCTCGAGCGCGATCACGCCGGTGTCGCCTGCTCTCCCCCAGTTCTGCAGGTAGCGGTACGTCGGACGCTCGCGGTCCTCGTCGATGCGCCAGTAGTAGGCGTGGCGGAGCATGTCGCGGAGGAAGCGGACGTCGCGAAGCTCGACCGGACGGAGCATTCGCTACAGCTCTTGCGCGAGCTGGATGCGGTTGCCGTCGGGGTCGTAGACGTCGAGGAGGCGCATGACGCCCTGCGGGATCTCGACGACGACGCCGACGTTGACGCCCTCGTCGCGCAGCCGGTCGGCCTCCGCCTTCACGTCGTCCACGTCGACGTGGGCGACGGCGCCGTCCTCCTGCGGATCGCCCTCGGCGAGCCCGACCTCCATGTCGCCGTGGCGCAGGTGCGACCAGCGCTCGTCGAAGTCGACGGCGGTCTCCTCGAAGCCGAGCGCCTCGCGATAGAAGCGGCGCGCCGCGTCGAGGCTCTTCACGTGGTACCAGACGGTCGGCGGCATCGGAGCCCCTGACGCTACAGCGCGAGGCCCGGGTCCTGCAGCATCGCCTTGAGCGTCCTCAGGAACTCGGCACCGGTCGCGCCGTCGACCGCGCGATGGTCACAGGTGATCGTCATCGTCATGATCGGCAGCACGTGCAGTTCCCCGTCGCGGGGGACGACCATGTCACGCGTCTGACCGACGGCGAGGATCGAGGCCTGCGGCGGATTGAGCACGGCAGTGAAGACGTCGACGTCGTACATGCCGAGGTTCGAGATCGTGAAGGTGCCGCCCTCGAGGTCGTCGGTCTTCAGCTTGTTCTCTCGAGCACGCCCGACGAGGTCTGCGCGGACGCCGGCGATCTGCGCGATCGTCAGCTGCTCGGCGTTCCGGACGACCGGCACGACGAGTCCCTGCGGCGCCGCGACGGCGATGCCGACGTTGGCGTTCGGGAACGCGAGCAGCGCGTCGCCGGTGAACTGGACGTTCATGTCGCGGTGGCGCATCAGCGCCTGTGCCGAGACCTTGGTGAGCACGTCCGTGACGGTGATCCGAACGTCCGGGTTCAGCTCGCGCTGCTTCTGCACGAGCTCCTGCGCGCGCGTCATGTCGACGTCGACGGTCAGCTGGAACGCCGGCACCGTCCACGCCTCGGTGAGGCGGCGCGCGATCGTCTTGCGGACGTTCGAGAGCGGTGTCGACGTCACCTCGCCGGTGACGGCGGCGACGGGCACGGCCGCAGGCGTCCCGCCCGCGCTCACCTCCGCGCGCTCGACGTCCTCGGCGACGATGCGGCCGTCCGGGCCGGTGCCGTGGAGCGACGAGAGCTCGATCCCCTTCTCGCGCGCGATGCGGCGCGCGAGCGGCGACGCCTTGATGCGGCCGTTCGTCGACGCGGCGCTCGACGGCGCCGGCTGCGCCTGCGCGACCTCGGCCGCGGCGGCGCGGCCCTGCTCGCGCTCCGGCTCGCGCTTCGGCGCCTCGGCCGGCTTCTCGGCCGACGCGGGCGCCTCCTCGCCCTCGTTGCCGATGAAGGCGATCGTCTCGCCCACCGGCACCTCGCCCGCGGAGACGGCGATCTTCAGCAGGAAACCGGTCGCCTCGGCCTCGACCTCCTGAGTCACCTTGTCGGTGTCGAGCTCGTAGAGCGGCTCGCCCTTCTGGACGGCCTCGCCCTCGCGCTTCAGCCACTTGACGATCGTCCCGGACTCCATGCCCTGGCCGAGCCGCGGCAGCTTCACCTCGGTCGCCATCAGCTCTTTCCGACGGTGCGAAGGATCGCCTGCAGCACGTCCTCCGCGTGCGGGACGACGAACTGCTCCATCACCGGCGCGAACGGCAGCGGCGAGAACTTCGCGCCGACGCGCTCGATCGGCGCGTCGAGCCAGTCGAAGGCCTGGTACTGCAGCACCGAGGTCACCTCGGCGCCGAAGCCCATGCGCGTCACCGCCTCGTGCGCGACGACCGCGCGGTTCGTCTTCTTCACCGAGTTGACGAGCGGCTCCTCGTCGAGCGGCTGCAGCGTGCGCGGATCGACGACCTCGACGGAGACGCCGTGCGACTCCGCCTCCTCGGCCGCCTTCAGCGACTCGTGCACCAGGCGGCCGGTCGCGACGACCGTGACGTCCTCGCCCTCGCGGTGCACGCGCGCCTTGCCGATCGGGATCGGCTCGATCTTCTCCGGGACGTTGCCCTTGATCGGATAGAGCGTGCGGTGCTCGAAGAAGACGACGGGGTTGTCGTCGTAGATCGCGCTCCACAGGAGGCCGCGCACGTCCTCGGGCGTCGACGCGAACACGACCTTCAGGCCCGGGATGTGCACGAACCACGCCTCGAGCTGCTGTGCGTGCTGCGCGCCCGGCGACCAGCCGGCGCCGCCCTGCGTGCGGAACACGACCGGGACGGTCAGCTGCCCGCCCGACATGTAGCGGATCTTCGCCGCCTGGTTCACGACCTGCTCCGAGGCGAGCGTCATGAAGTCCTCGTACATGATCTCGGCGATCGGGCGCATGCCCTGCAGGGCCGCGCCGATCGCGGCGCCGGCGAGCGCCATCTCGGAGATCGGCGTGTTGCGCACGCGCTCCTTGCCGAACTCGCCGAGCAGGCCCTGCGTGACGCCCATCGAGCCGCCCATCTCGGCGATGTCCTCGCCCATGATGAAGACGTCGTCGTCCTCGCGCATCGCCGTCGCGATCGCGTCGCGCACGGCTTCGCGATAGGTGATCTCAGGCATCCTGAGGCTCCTGACTCGTCGCTCGCAAGTGCGCCAAGCGAGCGAGGCGAGGACAGTACTGCGCGTACGGCCGAGCCGAGCGAGCGCCGGCGCACGCCGCGAGCGGCGAGAGCGCGCCGCGGAGGTCGGCTACGCCGGCCGGGAGCGGCGCGCGGTCAGGAGACTCAGGCATAGACGTTTTTGAGCGCGTCCTCGGGCGCGGGGTCGGTGCCGTTCTTCGCGAACTCGACGGACGCCTCGACGATCTCGGTCACCTCGGCGTCGACCTCGCTCAGCTCGTCGTCGCTCATCCCGATCCGCTCCTGGAGGAGCGTGATCGGGTCGCGCGTCGCGCGCAGCTCCTTCGCCTGGTCCTTCGGGCGGTAGACCTGCGGGTCGCCGATGTAGTGGCCACTGAAGCGCGCGACGTCGAGGTGCATGAAGACCGGACCCTTGCCGCTGCGTGCATGGTCGAGCGCCTGGCGCGTCGCCTTGAACACCGCCTCGACGTCCTGGCCGTCGACCTTGATCGCCTTCATGCCGAACGCCTTCGCGCGCTCGGAGAGGTCGCGGAGCGGCGAGTGCTGGCTCTCGGGCGTCGACTCGGCCCAGCCGTTGTCCTCGAGCACGAAGACCGCCGGAACCTTCCAGAGCTGCGCCATGTTGAGCGCCTCGTGGAACGTGCCGATGTTCGTCGCGCCGTCGCCGAAGAACGCGAGCGCGACGCGCGGCTCGCCGCGCATCTGGAAGGCGAGCGCAGCGCCGGTGACGTGCGGCAGGCCGCCGCCGATCACCGCGTTCGCGCCCATGTTCCCGTGCTGGACGTCGTAGAGGTGCATCGAGCCGCCGTAGCCGTGCGAGCAGCCCTCGGTCTTGCCGTAGAGCTCCGCCATCAGCTCGTTCGGGTGCGTGCCCTTCGCGAGCGTGTGCCCGTGCGCGCGATGCGTGGAGGCGATGATGTCGCCGTCCTCGAGCGCGCGGCAGACGCCGACGGCGCTCGCCTCCTGCCCGATCGCGACGTGCAGGAAGCCCGGGAGCTCGCCCGCACGGAACCGCTCCTCGACCTTCTCCTCGAACCGCCGGATCAGCAGCATTTCGCGGAGAACGTCCTTCAGATCGCCCTTCGGCAACGTGCTCCGCTTCTCTTCGACCTTGGCCACGGGCGGAGTGTACGGTTCGCTCGATGCGGCTCGTCGACCAGTGGAACGGCATCGAAAAGGGTCTGGATCCGAACTGGGCCGACGCGCGTCTCGACCTCGTCGTCACCGACGAAACACAGGTTTCGCGCGCTGCAGCGCTGCTCGGGCCTGCCGGGCCGGGACGCACGGGCAAGGCGGTGCGCTTCTCGACTGCACGCGGCGGACGGCTTGTCGGACCCGAAGCGGTCAGACGAATGTTGAAGCGGATCGACGACGAAGGCATCGGCGGCACCTTGACGCTCGTCTCGAGCGGCGAAGCTGCGCCGGAGCCGGTCATCTCGCGCCCGTCGCTCGCCGCCGAATGGGACGCTGCGATCGCGGTGCTGCCGTCCGACTGGAGCGACCTGCTCTGCGATCTCGAGCTCACGTCGAGCGACCACATCGACCGCGGTGCGCTGCTCGTCGCGCCGCTCAATCCGATCCAGTCGACCGGCCGCCCGGGCTTCCGCTTCCGCTGTGCGCACTCGTTCGGCTACGGCGCGTCGCCGCAGATGGTGCGCCGCTGCCTCGCCCGCCTCGACGAGGCGGGCTTCCCAGGCGAGGTGCGGATCCTGCGAGCATTCTCCGACACCCATCCGGTCGCGACGCAGGGACCGGTCTGGCGCATCGGCGAACGGGCCGTCTGACCGATGGCCGATCCCGTCGCGTGGAAGGTGATCGAGCGCGGCTGGGCCGTCTACGACGTCGACGGGCAGCGGGTCGGCGCCGTCGACCAGATCGTCGGCGACACGGAGGCCGACATCTTCGACGGCATCGCGATCGACGACAGCGTCCTCGGCCCGAAGAAGTACGTCCCGTCCGAGGACGTCGCGCGGATCGAGGACGGCGCCGTCCACCTGACGATTCCCGGTGACGGCGTCGGCACGCTCGAGGACATGCGCGCCGCTCCGCAGGAGCAGATCCTGCCCGACGGCTCGCGCTGGTACCAGCGGCTCGCTGCGCGCCTGCTCGGCCGGTGACGGCGCTCGATGTCGCTGCGCAGGTCCGCGCCGGCGAGGTCTCGTGGCGGGAGCTCGCCGAGTCGCATCTCGAACGCATCCGTGCCAGCGACCTGAACGCGTTCACGTACGTCGTCGACGAGCCGGAGCCGCCACGCGACGAGGGCGGGGCGTTCTACGGCGTCCCGATCGCGATCAAGGATCTGAACGACGTCGCGGGCATGCCGACGACGTACTCGTGCAAGGCGTACGCGAAGAACGTCGCGCGCGCCGACGCCGCCGTCGTGCGCAACCTGAAGGACGCCGGCTTCGTGATCCTCGGCAAGACGAACACGCCGGAGTTCGGCACGATCGCCCACACCGAGTCGGAGCTGAACGGCGACACGCGCAACCCGTGGGACGCGACGCGGACGCCGGGCGGCTCGTCCGGCGGCGCGGCCGCCGCCGTCGCAGCGGGACTGCTGCCGCTCGCGCACGCGTCCGACGGCGGCGGCTCGATCCGCGTGCCCGCGTCGTGCTGCGGGCTCGTCGGCATCAAGCCGTCGCGCGGGCGCGTCTCCCCTGCGCCCTATGCGAGCGGCTCGCTCGGCTTCGGCACGCAGGGCCCGCTCGCGCGCACGGTGCGCGACGCGGCGGCTCTGCTCGACGTGATGCGCGGCTACGAGCCGGGCGACTTCTACGTCGCACCGGTGCCGCCGAGCCCGTATCTCGACGTCTGCGACGAACCCGTCGGCGAGCTGCGCATCGCCGTCACGACGACGCCGCCGACGACGGTGCCCGTCGACCCCGAGTGCGTCGCCGCGCTCGAGGCGACCGCCGCACTCCTCTCCGATCTCGGCCACGAGGTCGTCGAGGCGACGCCGCCGTGGAGCGCCGACGAGACGATCCTCGACTTCATCCGGGTCTGGCAGGTCGGACCGGCGACCGCAGGCGTCTCCGACCTGTCGCTGCTCGAGCCGATCAACCGCGCGCTGGCCGAGCAGGCGCGCGCGACGCCGTCACCCGAGTACGCCGCGTCGGTGATGACGCTGCAGACGCTGACGCGGACGATCCTCGCCTTCTGGGACGAGGTCGACGTCGTCGTCACACCGACGCTCGCGCTGCCGCCGACGCCGATCGGCTGGACGTTCGAGGAGACCGGCGGCGATCCGATCGCCGCCTTCATGCGCCAGACGCTCTGGACCCCGTTCACGCCGCTCGTCAACGTGACGGGCCAGCCGGCGACGTCGCTGCCGCTCGCGACGTCGGCGGACGGCCTGCCGATCGGTGTGCAGTTCATCGGGCGGCCGTTCGACGAGGCGACGCTCATCCGTCTCGCCGCACAGCTCGAGGACGCGCGTCCCTGGGCGGGACGTTTTCCGGACGCCGTCTGAGGCAACGAGCGAGGCATGGTGCGGAAGCTGCTCTGGAGCGGTCTCTACGCCGCGCTCGGCGCGGCGGCGACGATCGGCGCGCGTCGCGTCGCGTCGTCGGTGTGGCGCCTCGCGACGGGTGAGGAGCCCCCGGCGAAGCGATGAGCGCGCTCGCCGACCGGCTCCATGCGGAGCTCGACGAGGACAAGGCGTTCCTCCGCCAGCTGCGGCCCGAGCTGATCAAGAAGCGCCTGCGCGGCGCTGCGCCGACCGATTCCGATCCCGCCGAGGAGCGGCACGCCCCGTCGGGGCCGCAGCTCGGCCCGCGAGCGGCCCGGCCGTCCGCCGGCGGCGGCCCGAGCCTGTTCGTCGTGCTCGGCGTCGCGCTTGTCGCGGGCGTCGCCCTCGCGAAGTGGTTGGATTGGAGAGGCCATGCCCACCCCCGCCGGTGAATCCAAGGGTCTCGGCGCAGCCGCCCGCGCCGTCTCCGAGCGGATCGGCTCGATCGTCCGGCTCGAGCTGCAGCTCGCCGCGAACGAGCTGAAGCGGAAGGTCGTCTCGCTCGGGATCGGGATCGCCCTCCTGCTCGGCGCAGCGCTCTTCCTCGTCTTCACGCTGCTCTTCGCATTCCTGACGGTCGCCGCCGTCTTCGCCACCTTCCTCTCGACGTGGCTCGCGCTGCTCGTGACGACAGGCATCCTGGTCGCGCTCGCCGGCGCACTCGCCTTCGTCGGCGTCACGCTCCTGGCGAAGGGGACGCCGCCCGTCCCCGAGCAGGCGATCGAAGAAGCACGTCTGACGACGGAGGCGCTGAAGAATGGCCGGTGAGAAGACGGACCGCCGCCTTCGTGAGGAGCTGCGCGCCGAGCGGGAGGCGCTGACCGGCGCGGTCGGCGATCTCAAGCGCGAGGTCGCCGCGGCGGTGGACATCTCCGCGAAGCTCAAGGCGA
>JBEQUF010000024.1:0-3068 GCA_040349295.1 Actinomycetota bacterium
CGTCGACATCCTCGCCACCCGGTCCGGGCTGTCCGCGAAGACGATCGTCCTCATGGCCCACCGCGACGACGCCGGCACCGGCCCCGGCGCGAACGACAACGCCTCCGGCACCGCAGCGCTCGTCGAGCTGGCGCGGGCCTACGCCCCGACGACGACCGGGCCGCGCGTGCAGCTGCCGTACTCGATCCTCTTCCTCTCGACCGACGGCGAGGCCGACGGCGGCGCCGGCGCCGCATGGTTCGCAGCCCACGCCCCGGAGCGGGCCAACGTCCTCGCGGTCGTCAACCTCGACGCGATCGCCGGCGGCCGGCGGCCGCGGCTCGTCTTCAACGGCGACACCGCGCGCTCTGCCACGCCGGGCCTCGTCGAGACGGTGCGCGCGCAGATCGCCGCCCAGACCGGTCTCGACCCGACCCGCGCCAGCGGCCTCCGGCAGCTGATCGACCTCGGCTTCCCCTACAGCCGGTTCGAGCAGGCGCCGTTCGTCACCCGCGGCATCCCCGCCGTCACGATCACCACCTCGCGCGACCGCCCGAGCGACGGGCTCGGCGACAAGGTCGACGGGCTGCACCCAGGTCGGCTCGGCCAGATCGGCCGGGCGGCGCAGAACACGATCGACGCCCTCGAGCAGGGCGTCGCGCTCAGCCCCGGCCCGGGGACGTACCTCTTCCTCGGCACGCGGATCGTCCGCGGCTGGGCGATCGAGCTGGTGCTGATCGCCTGCCTGCTGCCGTTCCTGGCGGCGGCCGTCGACCTGTTCGCCCGCTGCCGCCGCCGGCGGATCCCCGTCGCTCCGGCCCTGCGCGCCTACCGGAGCCGGCTCGGCTTCTGGGCCTGGGCAGGGCTCGTCTTCGCCGCCTTCACCGCCCTCCACGCCTGGCCCGACGGCAGCCCGCTGCCGCCGCCGCTCACGCATGTCCGCTGGCCCGGCGGCGCGCTCGCCGGTGCGGCCGCACTCCTCTTCCTCGGCTGGCTCGTCGCCCGCGACCGGCTGATCCCGCGCCGGCCGATCGCGGCCGAGGAGATCCTCGCCGGCCACGCCGCCGCCCTGCTCGCGCTCGGGGTGGTGGGCCTGCTCGTCGCGGCGACGAACCCGTTCGCGCTCGTCTTCGTCCTGCCGTCGCTCCACATCTGGCTCTGGCTGCCCCAGGTGCGCCAGGCGCCCCGGTGGGTCCAGCTCCTCGTGCTCGCCGCCGGCTTCTGCGGCGCCGCCCTCCTCGTCTGGTCGTTCGGCGCCCGGTACGGCCTCGGCTGGGATGCCCCCTGGTACGTCGCCTGGCTCTACGCCGTCGGCTACGCGCCGCTGCCGGGCGCGGCGATCGCCGTCGGCTGGCTCGCCTGCGCGGCGCAGCTCGTCGCGATCGTCGGCGGCCGGTACGCGCCGTACCCGCCGGCCGCCCAGCGACCGCCGCGCGGGCCGCTGCGCGAGGTCGTCCGCCAGCTCGTGCTCGCGAGCCGCCGTCGCCGCGCATCCGAATCGGAGCGCCGCGCGTTGCACGGCTGACGATGCGCCGTCTCGCCAGAACGCTGGGCACGCTGCTGATCGCAGCGGGCATCCTCACGCTCGCGTGGGCGATCACCGTCTGGCGATGGCAGGACCCGTTCACCGCCCTCTACACGCATTGGCAGCAGGGGAAGCTCGCATCGCAGCTGCAGCACGAGGAACAGGCCTTCCGGCCGGTCGAGGCGAGCGGCAGCCTCGCGGCCGAGGAGCGGGCGGTCGCCGCCGACGCGCGACGGTTCCGCCGCCGGGTGAAGCCGGGGCAGGCGATCGGCCGCATCGTCATCGGCCGGATCGGCCTCAGCATGGTCATGGTCCAGGGCACCGACGAGGCGTCGCTGAAGAAGGGGCCCGGTCACGACCCGCGCTCCTACATGCCCGGCGAGAACCGGCTCGTCTACGTCGCCGGCCACCGGACCACGTACCTCGCCCCGTTCTCGCACATCGACGACATCCGTCCCGGGGACTTCATCCGCCTCGAGATGCCCTACGCGACCTTCGTCTACCGGATGGTCACGCACCGGGTCGTCGTCGCCTCCGACATGGCGGTGCTCCGCTCGCCACGGCACGAGCAGCTCGAGCTCCAGGCCTGCCACCCGCGCTTCTTCGCGACCCATCGCTACCTCGTCTACGCGCGGCTCGTCTCCGTCCAACCGCGGGACGCGAAGCCGTTCCAGGTCGAGGCGGCCGCGATGACGCTCCAGCCGGGCTAGCGGCCGAGCCGAAGCCAGCCGACGCGCGACCCCGCGGCGAGCTCGCCGTCGCCGCGCGGAACATGGACGAGCGCGTCGGCGGCGGCCGCCCGGACGATCATGTGCGACTCCTGACCGACCACCGGCTCGAGCTCGCTGCCGTTCGGCCCCCGCCGCAGGCGCGCCCGGACGAAGTCGTCCCGCTCCGGGTTGCGGCGGAGCGGCGCGGCGAGGATCCCGTCCTCGAGCGGCGGCAGCGGCTCGCCGATCCCCTGCAGCGCGCGGAGCGCGGGCTTGACGAAGAGCTCGCAGCCGACGAGCGACGAGACGGGGTTCCCCGGTAGCCCGAACACGAGCGTCGTGTCGCGCACGCCGAACGAGACCGGCTTCCCCGGCCGGATGGCGACGCGCCAGAAGATCTCCTCGACCCCGAGCTGCGCCTCGATCGTCCGGACGAGGTCGTGCGGACCGACCGACACGCCGCCGGACGTGACGAGCACGTCGGCCTCGAGCCCGCGCGCGAGCGCCGCGCGATGCGCCTCCTCGTCGTCGGCGACGGCCGGCAGCCGCTCGACGAGCGCCCCGTCGGCGGCGAGCGCGGCCGCGAGCATGAGCCCGTTCGCCTCGTAGACCTGCCCCGGCGCGAGCGGCTCGCCGGGGCGCGCGAGCTCCGTCCCGGTTGCGAGCACGACGACCCTCGGGCGCCGCACGCATTCGACCTCGGGCACGCCGGCCGCGGCGATCGCGCCGAGCTGGCCCGGGCCGAGCCGGACGCCCGCCGGGACGACCAGGTCGCCCGCGCCGACGTCGCCGCCGCTCGGACGGACGTTCTCGCCGGCGCCGACGGGATCCCCGAGCTCGATCGCCCCGTTGTC
>JBEQUF010000030.1:0-3067 GCA_040349295.1 Actinomycetota bacterium
GCCGTCGACGAGCAGCGTCGTCCCGATCAGCGCCGGCGCCACCTCGTGCACCGAGCGGGCGAAGAAGTCACGCCGTAGCTGCACGTCTGTACCTGACGAGGGCAGGGAAGAGCGCCGCGAGCACGACGCAGCCGGCGACGCATGCGAGGCCGCCGGAGACGATCGACGTGCGGATGCTCGTCGCGCTCGCGAGCGCACCGGCCTCGAGGTTGCCGAGCGAGGGCGCGCTCGTCACCTGGGCGAACTCGATCCCGATCAGCCGGCCGCGCAGCGCGTCGGGCGTGAGCTCCATCAGCATCGTGCCGCGCAGGATCGCGCTCACCTGGTCGAAGCCGCCGGCGATGCCGAGCAGCACGAGGGCGAGCCAGAGGTGGCTCGTCAGGCCGAAGGCAGCGATCGCGCCGCCCCACACCGCGGCCGCGACGATGACGACGAGCCCCTGCCGCCGGACGTGGTTGACCCAGCCGCCGAGCGCCGAGAAGACGAGCGCGCCAGCGGCCGCCGCCGCGAGCAGGTAGCCGAGCGCATGCTCGTCGTGGAACCGGTGCAGGGCGATCGCCGGGAAGAGCGCGATCGGCATCCCGAAGATCATCGCGTTCGTGTCGACGAGCATGAAGCCGAGGATGACCGGGCTGCGGCGGACGAAGCGGAAGCCGTCGACGATGGAGCGCAGGCTCGGGCGCGCGTCCTCGCCGCCCTCGGGCACGAGCGACGGCAGGAGCCAGACAGCCGCGAGCGTCGCGAAGAACGTCGCCACGTCGATCGCGTACGCGGTGACGACGCCCGAGGCGGCGATGATCACGCCGGCGAGCGCGGGGCCGGCGACCGACGCGAGGTTGGCGATCACCCCGTTGAGGTTGTTGGCCGCGATCAGCTGGTCGTCGCCGACGATGCGCGGGATGAGTGCGTTCTGGGCGCCGACGCCGAAGGAGAAGGCGCAGGCGTCGATCACCATGCAGACGAAGCACGGCCAGGCGGCCGGGTGCGGCAGCGCGGCGTTGACGAGGACGACGACGCCGCCGAGGATCATCCCGGCCTGCTGGATCAGCATCAGGAGCCGCCGGTCGAAGTGGTCGGCGAAGGCGCCGCCGACGATCGTCAGCGTCAGCAGCGGGACGAGCTGCGCCAGCGAGAGCAGGCCGACGTCGAGCGTCGAGCGCGTGAGCGCATAGACCTGGAAGAGGAGCGCCGTGTAGCCGATCTCGCTGCCCAGGAGCGACAGCGACTGCGCGAGCCACAGCCGCCGGAAGTCGGGCGACGTGCGAAGCGGCGTCCAGTCGAGCGCGAGCTTCCGCAGCAACTAGAAGAGCGCTTCGGGCTCGGGCGGCCGGGCGGTGTTCTCGAGCACGCGGCGGGCCCGGCGGCCGAGGTCGGCGAGGTCGACGCGGCCCTCCTCCGCCGCCGCGGCCAGGCGTTCGGCGAGGTCGAGGGCGTCGTCGAGGATCGGGCTCATCGCCTGCGACGTGTCGGCGCCCATGTCGGCGAGGATCGTCCGTTCGGTCCGCGACGCGATCACCGGCTCCGCGATCCCCTCGACCCAGACGCGCGTGCGGCGCCCGTGTCCCCGCTCGCCCTCGCCGAGCGGCTCGAGCGCGTAGATGCGGTCGGCTCTCGCCCACTTGCCGAAGCCCAGGAAGACCATCCGCTCGGCCATGCGGCCGACGCTACTCGAAGTGCGTGTCGTCGTGCGAGTACGGCGGCGAGCAGATGCAGAGGATCGACAGCTCGCTCGTGCCGTTGTTGTGCAGCGTGTGCCAGGAGCCCGCGGGGATGAGCACCGCGTCGCCGACGGCGATGCGCTTGTGCTTCCCGTCGACCTCCATGTCGCCGGAGCCCTTGAGGACGAAGTAGATCTCCTCGGAGATCGCGTGATAGTGGCGCTCGGTCGCCTGGTCGGGCTCGAGCGTGGCCTCCGCGAGCGACTGCTGTGCCGTGTGGTGCAGCTCGCGGACGAAGGAGCCGTCCTTCGTCACGAAGGACTCGGTCCGGTTGAGCGAGACGACGTCCACTAGCGCAGCGCGCCGGCGAGCACCTCGGCGACGCGCTCCTGCGCGTCGCGCTCGAGGCCCGTGAAGAACGGCAGCGCGAGCGTGCGCGACGACAGATCCTCCGAGACCGGGAACATGCCCTCGCGGAACCCGTAGCGCTCGCGCATGTACGGCTGCAGGTGGATCGACGGCAGGTACCGGTTGAAGCCGATCCCCTCGCGCTCGAACGTCGAGATCGCGTGCTCGCGCGTCGCGTTGTCGGGCAGCGCGACGACGTAGACGAACCACGAGCGGACGTGGTCGGCGTCGTCGGCCAGCGGCAGCTCGACGCCGGGGATCCCGGCGAGCAGCTCGTCGTAGACGCGCGCGACCTGCGCCCGCTGCGGCAGGATCTCGTCGAGCTTCTCGACCTGGCCGAGCCCGATCGCCGAGCTCACGTCCGAGAGCCGGTAGTTGAAGCCGAGGCGCACGTGCTCGAGCCAGCCGCCCGCGTCGCCGCGGCCCTGGTTGCGCAGCGAGCGCAGCAGCCGCAGCGTCTCCTCCGAGTGCGTCGTGACGATGCCGCCCTCGCCGGTCGTCATCTGCTTGTTCGGATAGAAGGCGAACACGGCGTCCGGCCCCTGCGTCCCGAGCTTCGCACCCTTGTACTGCGCGCCGAGCGCCTCGCACGAGTCCTGGACGAGCGTGAGCCCGTGCTCGTCCGCGATCGCCTGCAGCTCGTCGAGCTCGCACGGGTAGCCGTAGATGTCGACCGCGACGATCGCCTTCGTCTTCGGCGTGATCGCCGCGCGCACCGCGTCGGGCGCCAGGTTGTACGTCAGCGGGTCGACGTCGGCGAAGACGGGGACGCCGCCCTCGTAGATGAAGCAGTTCGCGCTGGCGGCGAAGGAGTACGGCGAGGTGACGACCTCGTCGCCCGGCTGGATCCCGGCGGCGATGCAGAGCAGGTGCAGCCCGGCCGTCCCGGACGAGACGGCGGCCGCGTACGGCGCGCCGACCCACTCGGCGAATGCCTCCTCGAAGCGCGGCACCATCGGGCCGAGGGAGAGCCGCCCCGAGCGCATGACCTCGAGGACGAG
>JBEQUF010000015.1:0-2760 GCA_040349295.1 Actinomycetota bacterium
GATCGGCGCCGTCGTCGCCGCCGACCACGTGGTCGAGCCGTTCCTCGACGAGTCGCAGATGTACACGCACGGGATCACGTTCGGCGGCCACCCGGTGCAGTGCGCGATCGCGCTGAAGAACATCGAGATCATGCAACGCGAGCGCATCGTCGAGCACGTTCGCGACACCGGCGACGCGTTCCGGTCGACGCTCGCGCAGCTCCTCGACCTCGACATCGTCGGCGACCTGCGCGGGACGGGCTTCTTCTACGCACTCGAGCTCGTGAAGGACAAGGAGACACGGCAGTCGTTCGACCACGACGAGTGCGAGACGCTGTTGCGCGGCTTTCTCTCGCCGCGGTTGTTCGAGAAGGGGTTGATCTGCCGCGCGGACGACCGCGGCGACCCGGTGGTGCAGATCTCGCCGCCGCTCATTGCGACGCAGGAGCAGTTCGACGAGATCGCCGGGATCCTGGGGGAGGTGCTGGACGAGGCATGGCAGAAGGTCGGATAGCCGACGTCGACCTCCAGGGCCTGACGAAGCGCTTCGAGGACGTCGTCGCCGTCGACGACCTCTCGCTCGAGATCGAACAGGGACGGTTCTTCGCGCTGCTCGGCCCGTCCGGCTGCGGGAAGACGACGACGCTGCGCATGATCGGCGGCTTCGAGGAGCCGACGTCGGGGCGCATCGAGCTCGGCGGGCGCGACGTGAGCGGGCTGCCGCCCTACAAGCGCGACGTCAACACCGTCTTCCAGTCGTACGCGCTCTTCCCGCACCTGACGATCTTCGAGAACGTCGCGTTCGGCCTCCGCCGGAGGCGTGTCCGCGGCGCCGAGCTGCGCACACGCGTCGACGACGCGCTCGCGCTCGTCGGGCTCGCCGAGCTCGGCCGCCGCAAGCCGCGGCAGCTCTCCGGCGGCCAGCAGCAGCGGATCGCGCTTGCACGTGCGCTCGTCAACCATCCGCGCGTGCTGCTGCTCGACGAGCCGCTCGGCGCGCTCGACCTGAAGCTGCGCAAGGAGATGCAGCTCGAGCTGAAGCGGATCCAGCACGAAGTCGGGATCACGTTCATCCACGTCACGCACGACCAGGAAGAGGCGATGACGATGGCGGACACGATCGTGATCATGAACGGGGGGCGGATCGAGCAGCAGGGGACGCCGGCCGAGCTCTACGAGTCGCCGCGCACCGCGTTCGTCGCGAGCTTCCTCGGTGTGTCGAACCTCCTGCAGGGGACGGCGGTCGACCACGAGCGCGTCCGGCTCGTGGACGGCACGGAGGTGCGGCTGCCGCGGGACGCGCTCGGCGGACGCACCGGGATGGTGCAGGTCGGCGTCCGGCCCGAGAAGCTGCAGCTCGGCGAGGGCGAGTCCGGGAGCAACACGCTCGCAGGTGTCGTCTCCGAGATCGCGTACATCGGCGTCTCGACGCAGTACATCGTCGACACGCCCGCGGGCTCGGTGACCGTGTATGTCCAGAACGTCCGGCCGGGGATGAATGGGGTGGCCCCCGGCGATCGCCTCACCCTCGCATGGAGCCCAGGCTCCACGTTCGTCGTCGACGCCCAGGAGGCCCTGTCATGACCGACGGTCGCTACGACCGCGCCACGCTCCTCCGCCGTGCAGCTGCCGGCGGCTCGCTGCTCACGGTTCCCGGCCTGCTTGCCGCGTGCGGCGGCAGCTCGCCGAGCTCCGCCGCCGGCTCGGCCACCGTCTCGACGACGCTGCCGAAGACGATCACCTTCTCGAACTGGCCGCTCTACATCGACGTCAACGAGAAGTCGAAGAGCCATCCCAGCATCACCCAGTTCGAGCAGCACTACAAGGTGAAGGTCCGGTACATCGAGGACATCAACGACAACGACTCGTTCTTCGGGAAGATCGAGGGGCCGTTGTCGCAGGGGCAGTCGATCGGCCGCGACCTGATCGTCCTGACCGACGCGTCGGGGCTGCCGGCGCGGATGATCGAGCTCGGCTGGCTCGAGAAGCTCGACAAGTCGGCGATCCCGAACTTCAAGAACCTCATCCCGACGCAGCTGCATCCCTCCTGGGATCCGCACCGCGACTACAGCCTGCCGTGGCAGTCGGGCATGACGGGGATCGGCTACGACCCGAAGCTCGTCGGCGGCGACATCGACTCGGTCGAGGAGCTGCTGACGAACCCGAAGCTCAAGGGCAAGGTGACGATGCTCACGGAGTTCGGCGACACGATCGGCCTCGTGATGCTCGCGAACGGCGACGATCCGTCGAAGGTCACGGACGCGTCGTTCAACCGCGCGACCGCGACGATCAAGAAGGCGGTCGACTCGGGCCAGATCCGGCAGTTCACCGGCAACGACTACGCGCCGCTGCTCGCGAAGGGCGACATCTACGCGTGCTTCGCCTGGTCGGGCGACATGGTGCAGCTGCAGGCCGACCACCCGGGCCTGAAGTGGGTGCAGCCGAAGACCGGCGCGATGATCTGGACGGACAACATGCTCATCCCGAAGGGCGGCAACGCCTATGCCGCCTCGGTGCTGATGAACTGGTTCTACAAGCCGAGCATCGCGGCCGAGGTCGAGGACTACGTCAACTACATCTGCCCGGTCGTCGGCGCCGACAAGGTCCTGCGCAAGACCGACCCGGCCGTCGCGAAGAACACGCTGATCTTCCCGAGCAAGTCGATGCTCGCCAACGCGCACCAGTTCGACGCGAAGGCCAGCCAGAACCAGACGTTCAAGACCGCGTTCCAGAAGCTCATCGGCGCGTAGGCCTTGCTGTCGGCGCTGCGTCCCAGGCGTG
>JBEQUF010000082.1:0-7302 GCA_040349295.1 Actinomycetota bacterium
GCTTCGGCGGCAGGAAGAACCAGTTGAACGCGAGCATGCTCGCGACGGAGACGAGCAGCGCGAGCGGCGTCCCCCAGAGCACGGCGACCGGCAGGACCGCGAAGACGTAGAGCACGCCGAGCGAGAGCACCGGCACGTGCGGCTCGAGCACCGCCACGAGCGCAGAAGCAAGCGTGACCGCCCCTGCCGAGGCAAGCACGCCCACCAGAACGTCTCGACGCATGAAGCAAGTGGACCACAGCGGCACGACGGGCGCGAGCTAACGCAAAGCGTTAGCGAGCTCCGAACGCAGCCCGCCGCGCGGCCCCCGCCGCGCGGGCGCACCGCAGCGAGCCACCGCCCACTTCAGGGCAAGCAGCGCGAAGCCCGCCACCGAGACCGCGGTCTCGGTGGCGGGCTTCTCCGTTCAGCCTCGATCCGCGGCGCTAGCCGTGGATCGAAACGATGATCGGAATGATCAGGATCGCAACGATGTTTGCGATCTTGATCATCGGGTTGATCGCAGGGCCGGCGGTGTCCTTGTAGGGATCGCCGACGGTGTCGCCCGTGACCGCCGCGGCGTGGGCCTCGGAGCCCTTGCCGCCGTACTCGCCGTCCTCGATCAGCTTCTTCGCGTTGTCCCAGGCGCCGCCGCCCGAGGTCATCGAGATGGCGAGGAAGAGACCGGTGACGATCGTCCCAATCAGGAGGCCGCCCAGCATGCGGGCGTTGATGAGGCCGATGACGATCGGGAAGCCGATCGGCACGATCGCCGGCGCGATCATCGACTTGATCGCCGACGCCGTGACGATGGCGATCGCGCGACCGTACTCCGGCCGCGTCGTCCCCTCCATGATCCCGGGGTTCTCACGGAACTGGCGACGCACCTCTTCGACGACCTGGCCGCCGACGCGGCCGACCGCCTGCATCGCGAGCGATGCGAAGAGGAACGGCATCAGGCCGCCGATGAAGAGGCCGGCGATCACCCAGGCATCGGAGAGCTGGAAGATCGTGTGCAGCCCCTGGTCGCTGAGCTCCTGCGAGTACGACCCGAACAGAACGAGCGCGGCGAGCGCGGCCGAGCCGATCGCGTAGCCCTTCGTGACCGCTTTGGTCGTGTTGCCGACCGCGTCGAGCGGATCGGTGATCGCGCGCACCTCCGGCGGCAGGTCGGCCATCTCGGCGATGCCGCCCGCGTTGTCGGTGACCGGGCCGTACGCGTCGAGCGCGACGATGAGGCCGGTCATCGACAGCTGCGCCATGACGGCGACGCCGATGCCGAAGAGGCCGGAGAAGTGGTTCGCGAGCAGGATGCCGATCGCGATCACGATCACCGGCGCGGCCGTCGCCTGCATGCCGACGGCGAGGCCTTCGATGATGTTCGTGGCGTGCCCGGTCTGCGACGCACGCGAGATCGACTTCACCGGGTTCCAGCGCGTGCCCGTGTAGTACTCGGTGATCCCGACGAGCAGGAACGTCACGGCGAGGCCGACGAGCGCGGAGCCGTAGAGGTTCCCGAACGAGTAGTTACCCACCGTGTCGAAGCCCTTCGTCACCGGGATGAAGAGCACCGCCGAGATGACGGTGGCGACGATGACCGCGCGGTAGAGCGCGTTCATGAT
Organism: Actinomycetota bacterium; assembly: GCA_040349295.1. Taxonomy (GTDB): domain Bacteria; phylum Actinomycetota; class Thermoleophilia; order Gaiellales; family Gaiellaceae; genus Palsa-739. Next base: position 1,602 of record JBEQUF010000082.1, read on the forward strand.
GTTGCCGCCGTCGCGGACACGCGCGAAGTTGACGCCGACGATCGACGAGATGATCGACACGCCCCCGATCGCGAACGGGTAGAGCCAGAGATGCGTGCCCGTCGTCGCGGCCGCACCGGTGACGCCGAGCAGCATGACGGCGACGGCGGTGACGGCGTACGTCTCGAACAGGTCGGCGGCCATGCCGGCGCAGTCGCCGACGTTGTCGCCGACGTTGTCGGCGATCACGGCCGGGTTGCGCGGATCGTCCTCGGGGATGCCCGCCTCGATCTTGCCGACGAGGTCGGCGCCGACGTCGGCGGCCTTCGTGTAGATGCCGCCGCCCAGCCGCGCGAACACGGAGATGAGCGAGCCGCCGAAGGCAAGCCCGACGAGGTCGTTGATCGCCGAGTGCGGCGTGTGGTTCAGCCAGCCCGTCAAGGCCCAGTAGTACCCGGCGACGCCGAGCAGGCCGAGGCCGACGACGAGCAGGCCGGTCACGGAGCCCGCGCGGAAGGCGACGTTGAGCGCCGCCGGCAGACCCGACCGTGCCGCTTCCGCCGTGCGCACGTTCGAGCGGACCGCGACGTTCATGCCGATGAAGCCGGCGGCCGCGGAGAAGGACGCCCCGATCAGGAAGCCGATGGCGGCGCCCCAGCCGAGACGGTGGTAGAAGCCGAGCAGCAGGAACGGTGCGATCGCGACGATCGCGACGGTCGTGTACTGCCGCTTGAGGTAGGCAGCTGCGCCTTCCTGGACGGCGTGGGCGATCTCCTGCATGCGCTCCGTGCCCGCGGGCCGGCTCAGCAGCCAGCTCGTGAGCCAGAGCCCGTAGACGACCGCTGCAGCCGCGCAGATGAGCGCGAAGAGCACTGCATGGTGCGAGAACCAGCTCATGGGTTTCTGGACGCTCCCCTGGTGATTGGACCGTTACAAAGTGCGCGCCGGACTTGTGCCGGCGCGGGCAAGTATGTACCACATGCGGCGGTCAGACCAGCGATTTCAGGGGTTTTCCGCAGCCGGATCAGCGGTTTCCCGCAGCGTCGGCGTACGCGAGCTGGAGGTTCGCGATCACCGGTTGCAACGTCTTGCGGCGCTCCTCGGGCAAGAGGTCGGTGAGCCCCTTCAGGGCGTCGATCGCGAGCCGCGCCTGCCCGAGGTCGCGGGTCTCCTCGGCGAGGCGGCCGAAGGCGAGCGAGGCGAAGAGCGTGGCGCTCTCGTACGCCAGCTCCTCGGCGGTCGGGAGCTCAGGTGGCGATTCGTTCGCTTGCAGCGATCTGCTCCTTGAAGATGTCCTCCATCGTCCAGCCTTCCTCGTGACGGGCGATCTGGCGCTCGGCGGCGTTCCGCTCGGGGATCGCGAGCCACGGCGTGACGCCGAGCTCGTCGGCGACCGGCGCCACCCACTCGAGCAGCTGCTCCAGCCGGCGGCGCGCCGGGATCGCCTCGCCGCGGTCGAGGTCGAGCAGCTCGCCCGAGAGGCCCCAACGGATCGCACGCCAGAGGTTCTCCTCGATCAGGCGGTGCGGCCAGGACGGCAGCGGCTCGCCCTCGTCGAGCGCGCGGGCGCAGCGAGCCGTCAACGCGTAGACGATCGCCGCCAGCGAGCGGGCCTCGCCGAGGTCCGGCTGTGCGTCGCAGATGCGCGTCTCGATCGTCGGGAACTGCAGGTGCGGGCGGACGCTCCACCAGAGCTGCGTGTGCTCGGTGACCGACCCCGTCTCGTAGAGGAAGCGGATGTACGACTCCCAGTCGTCCCACCCCTCGAACCAGTCGGGGACGCCGCAGCGCGGGAACATGCGCGTGAAGACCTGTGTGCGCGCCGAGTGCAGGTGCGTGAAGACGCCTTCGACGAACGGCGAGCTCGCTGACAGCGCGAGCAGCTCCGGCAGGTAGTTGCGCATGGCGCTGTTGACGCGGAGGGCGCGGTCGGGGCCGTTGATCCCGACGTGCACGTGCAGGCCGAAGGTGTTGTTGCGCCACACGACGTAGCGGAGGAGCTCGTCGTTGCGGCGGTAGTGCGGCGTGTCGATGATCCGCTGGGCCTTCCAGTCCGACCACGGATGCGTGCCGGCCGACGAGAGCGCGACGCCGACCCCGTCCGCGAGCGCACGCAGCTGCGCGCGCCGCTCGCCGAGCCTCTCCGCACACTCCGCGAAGGTCTCGCAGCGGCCCGTGCGCACCTCCACCTCGGAGGCGATCAGCTCGCCGACGAGATGCGGCTCGAGCTCCGTCCCGCGCGCAGCCGCCTGCAGCTCCTCGAAGCGGTCGGTCAGCTCGAGCGTCAGCGGATCGAGGACGGCGAACTCCTCCTCGACGGCGACGGTGAAGTCGGGCACCGCCTCGAACGCGGCCTTCGACGCCTCGAGGAGCTCTTCGTAGCCGATCGTCTGCTCGTCGCCCATGCGACCGTCAGTCTAGGAGGCGCTCGGCCACCGTCCGCCAGCTCCAGCGCGATTCGACGGCATTTCGCGCCGCCAGCCCGAGTTGACGCCGCTCGGCAGCCGGCAGCGACAGCAGCTGCTGCAACCGGTCGCGCAGCGCGGCCGCGTCGCCGGCCGGGAACGCCACCAGGTGCGCGCGCTCCGGCGGCAGCGCGGCGGCGATCCCGGCGCCGACCTCCGCAAGCCCCGAGTGGTCGGCGACGACGGGCATGACGCCTGCGGCCGCCGCCTCGGCGGCCACCATCCCGAACGCCTCCGGGAAGATCGACGGCACGACGCTCACGTCGCAGAGCGGCAGGAGATGCCGGAGGTGCCGATGCTCGAGCGCGCCGGTGAAGAGCGTGCCGGCGGGCGCCATCGCCTCGAGCTCCTCGCGGTGATCGCCGAAGCCGACCACGACCGCGCGCGCGTCGAGACCGGCGAGCGCCTCGAGCAGCACCTGCACGCCCTTGTTCTCGATCAGCTTGCCGAAGTAGAGGACGGTCGGCTCGTCCGCGGCGAAGAAGCGGGCGAAGCGCGCCGCGTTGCCCCGATCGGGCTGCCGCTCGTCGCCGTCCTGCGGATCCTGCGCCGCCTCGGCGATCAGGTCGCGGATCGCCTCGTCGCGCGGCTGCGGGACGAACTCGTCGACGTCGACGCCGGGCGGCACCTCGTGCACGCGCTCGACGTGGCCGACGACGTCCTCGAGCACCCGGCGGATGTGCTCGCTGCCGACGTAGACGGCAGCGGCCGTCCGGAGCGACTCGGCTCCCCACGCCGACAGCTCGGCGTTGCCGCGCATCGAGTACTCGAGCTCCGAGCCGTGCGCCTTCACGCGCCAGGGGGCCCCGCTCGCGGCCCCGACCGGGCCGCCGAGCAGCACGTGGTTCGTGAACACGAGATCCGCAGGCAGCAGCTCGCGGATCGCGGCCGCATTCGCCTCGACGTACGCCTCGCGCTGCTCGCGGGTGAAGTCCTGCAGCAGCCGCGCCTCCAGTCCCTCGTACTCGTCGAGCACGAAGACCGGCAGCAGGCCGTCCGGCAGCTCCGGCGTGACGACACGCGCACCGCCGAGGTCGTAGCGCTCGGGATGGCGGTCCTGGCAGACCACGACGACGTCGTGTCCCGCGCGCGACCACTCGCGCGCCAGCGCACGCGTGTAGACATTCGACCCGGTCCCACCGAGCAGGTAGCCGTGCCAGAGAACGACCCGCACCGGGGCGGAGGTTACGTCAGATGGAAGTAGAGCGCGTAGAGCAGCTCGACCGCAGGGTTGCTCGTGTGCACGGTCACGTCGGCCGGCGTCTCGAGCAGCGCCTCCGAGTAGTTGAAGATGATCTTGACGCCGTTGCGGACGAGATCGTTCGCCGCGTTCTGCGCAGCGCTCGCGGGCACGGCGAGGACGCCGGCGATGATGTTCTTGTCGCGAATCGAATCGGAGAGCGTTCCGTAGTCGCTGACCGCGACGTTGCCGATCGGCGTCCCGACCTTCGCCGGGTCGCTGTCGAAGACGGCGGCGATGTTGATCCCGTGCTCGGCGAAGATCGGCGAGCTCGCGATCGCGCCGCCGAGGCGGCCGGCGCCGATGAGCGCGATGTTGTGCTGCCCCTGCGTGCGCAGGATCTGCCGGATCTCGCTCAGCAGCGACTCGATGTTGTAGCCGACGCCGCGCTTGCCGAACTTGCCGAATGCAGAGAGGTCGCGGCGGATCTGCGTCGCGTTGATGTTCGTGTACTCGGCGATCTCCTGGGATGAGATGCGCTGCTTGCCCATCTTGCGCGCCTGCGTCAGCACCTGGAGATACCGCGACAGGCGAGCAGCGACGCCGACCGTGAGACGATCCGCCACTGTGCCTCCTGAATCAAAAGGGGTTTGTAACAGCCGAAGCCGTTGTAGCAGCTAGGACTCGGAGGCTGCTTGTGCAACTGCACGACGCAGCGCGTCGTCGTGCACGTAGTACGTGAAGACACGCCGGCCGTCGACCTCGACGACGGGTATCCACATTCTGTAAGCGGCCTCGAGCGCGTCGTCGCCGGTGATGTCGACCTCGCGCAACGTGTAGCCGAGCTCGTCGCGCAGTTGCCTCACCTGCTCGAGCGCGCGTTCGCACAGATGACAACCGTCAGCGTGGTAGACCGTTACCTCAGGGGTAGATGCCACGTGTGATGGTCGCTTCCGCGACGCGTTGTACCGCCAACCCGTACGCGGCGACACGCATCGAGACGCCGCGCGTCTGCGCGGTCTCCCACGTCTCCTCGAACGCTCGGCTGACGATGTCGTTCAGCTTCGCGTTCACCTCGGCCTCCTTCCAGAAGTACTCCTGGAGGCCCTGCACCCATTCGAAGTACGAGACGACGACGCCGCCGGCGTTCGCGAGCACGTCGGGGAGGATCAGCACGCCCTTCTCCTCGAGGATGCGGTCGGCGCCCGGCGTGACCGGCCCGTTCGCTCCCTCGCAGATGATCGAGGCCCTGACGGCGTCGGCGTTGCGCTCGTGCACGACCTGCTCGAGCGCGCACGGCGCGAGGATGTCGACGTCGAGCGTCAACAGCTCGTCGGCCGTGATCTCCTCGGCGCCGGCGAACCCGCGCAGCGTCCCGTGCTCGCGCTTGTGCGCGACGGCGGCGCCGACGTCGATGCCGCCGGCGTTGTGCAGCGCGACGGACGAGTCGGAGATCGCGACGACGCTCGCGCCCTCCTCGAACAGCAGCCGCGACAGATGCGAGCCGACGTTGCCGAAGCCCTGCACGGCGACCGTCATCTCGTCCAGCCGTCCGTCCTGCTTCGCGACGGCGTCGCGAATGCAGAAGAGGCCGCCGCGCGCGGTCGCCTCCTCACGGCCGAGCGAGCCGCCGACCGTCAGCGGCTTGCCGGTGACGACGCCGAGCACCGAGTGCCCCTTGTTCATCGAGTAGGTGTCGAAGATCCACGCCATCACCTGGCTGTCGGTGCCGACGTCCGGCGCGGGAATGTCCTTCTCCGGCCCGATCTCGTTAATGATCTCCGTCGTGTAGCGGCGCGTCAGGCGCTCGAGCTCCGCACGCGAGAGCTGCTTCGGATCGACGATGACGCCGCCCTTCGCCCCGCCGAACGGAATACCCATCAGCGCGCACTTCCACGTCATCCACATCGAGAGCGCCTTGACCTCGTCGAGCGTGACGTCGGGGTGGTAGCGGATACCGCCCTTCGACGGGCCGCGCGAGCTGTTGTGCGTGACGCGGTAGCCCTGGAAGACGCGCGTCTCGCCGTTGTCCATCGCGACCGGGATCGACACCTCGACCGCCTTCTTGCACTGGCCG
>JBEQUF010000192.1:0-6356 GCA_040349295.1 Actinomycetota bacterium
ATGGTGGTCGAGAAGAAACCCTCGTGCGCACGGACGAACCGCTCTGCGGCGAGCTTCGTCGCACTGTAGAAATCGCCGGCAGCAGGAACGTCCTCCTCCGTCCACGGGCGCTCACCGAACCCGTAAACCGATGCAGACGAGGCGAGGATGAAGTGTGTTCCGCCAACGCGACGCAGATGGTCGAGCAACGCGACCGTCGCGGTCGTGTTGACCGCGAAAAGGTCGCGCGCGCCATCCGGAAACGGGACGTTCGCTTGCGCGAGATGCACAACCGCGTCAACCTTGGGGAACGAGGCAGTGGGATCGCGCAGATCGACGACGACGGACTCGAAGTTCCCGCCGGCCGGGACGCGCTCGGGATCGTGCGTGAGCGCGATGACATCGTGCTCTGTCGCAAGCGTCGGAACGAGATGCTGTGCGACGAAGCCCGATGCACCGGTAACGAGGATCTTCACGTCGAGTGGGCTCGAATCCAGCCGACAGTGTCACGCAAGCCCTCGTCAAGCGGAATGGTCGCCTCCCATCCGAGCAGCCTCTTCGCCTTAGCGTTGCTGCCCACACGGCGCTTCATGAGCACGCGGATGTCCGGGCGGTACGTGATCTCGACCCCGGTGCCGGCGAGGTCGACGATCCGTTCTGCGATCTCGCGAGCCGAGGCCTCGGCGCCCGAGCCGACGTTGAACTCGTCGGCGGAGACGTCCGACCTCATGGCTGCGATGTTCGCGCCTGCGACGTCACGCACATGGACGAAGTCGAAGGACTGACTCCCGTCGCCGGTCAACTCCGGCGACGCGCCCGCAAGAGCACGCTTTGTCACCGCAACTACGAGACCGCCCTCCTGCCGGGGGCCGTAGACATTCATGTAGCGCAGCGTGACGTACGGCAGCCCGAACTGGTCATTGAAAGAGCGCAAGAAATACTCGCCGGCAATCTTCGATGCCCCGTACATCGTGCGGGCACCGAACGGATGGGTCTCGTCCATCGTCTCGTCGGTATCGCCGTACACGGACGACGCGGACGAGAACACGACCTTCTGCACCCCGCCGCTCTGGGCAGCTTCGAAGACGTTGAACGTCCCGACGACATTCACGTCGAGTCCGAGCCGAGGGTTCTCGACCGTGGGGCCGAGCGGCAGGACAGCCATGTGAAACACACCATCGATTCCGTCGACTGCGCGACGCACGCCGTCCACGTCCGTCACATCGCCTTCGACGACGGTGACATTCCCACCTGCGGCACGGGCGTCGGCCAGATTCTCGTCACGTACGACCTTGTCGAACACGACGATCTCTGCTGCACCTGCATCGACCAGCAAGTCGACGAGATGCGATCCGACGAAGCCGGAGCCTCCGGTGATCAGATAGCGCTTCCCCTGCAGCTCCACTATGGGCGATCGTAGCCGGTTCGCCAGCGCGGCCTGCCGGGGATCCGTCGGTACGATCGCCTCGGACCGAATGGCCCGCCTGTTGATCCTGACGGCTGCGGAATTGACCCGCGACCCGCGTGCACGCCGAGCGGCAACCGCTGCCGTGGCCGCGGGTCTCGATGTCGTCGGGGTCTGCCAGGCGAGCGGCGGCGCGCCCGTCGGACTGCCGGGCGTCGCGATAGTCCGCACCAACGGCGGCAGCCTGTCGACCCGGCTCCGCTCGGCCGGTCTCGGCGGAGGACGTCGCGACCACGCCATCCTCCGCGAGGCTCGCGGCGTCTTCCGCCTTCTCCGCCTCGCACGACTCACCGTTGCACTGACACGAGGCGCGCGCCGCACCGGCGCTGTCGAGATCGTCCACGCGAACGACTTCGACACACTCCTGGCCGGCTGGCTGATCGCCGGGCGCAGGGGGCGCCTCGTCTACGACGCGCACGAGATCTACACGGAGCAAGAGGTCGATCCGCCGAGGTTCCAGCGCGCGGTGGTGGCTGGGCTCGAGCGCATGCTCGTGCGACGAGCGGCCGACGTCGTCACCGTCAACGAGCCGATCGCCGCGGAACTCACGCGGCGCCTGCGCCTACCGCATCCGGCGCCCGTCGTGGGCAATGTGCCCGAGACGGTCCACATCGATGAGGTCGAACGGAGCGCTCAGCTCCGCGTCGTGTACCAGGGCGCCCTCGGACACGGTCGGCAACTCGACGATCTCGTCAGAGCCGCGGAGCTCACCGGCGAGGAGATTCGCTTCTCGCTCCGAGTCGTCGGCCAACCCACCGACGAGCTCCGGCGGTTCGTCGCTGGGCGAGCCGATGTCCTCGAACCCGTCGACCCCGACATGCTCGTCGCGGCGCTCGCTCCGTTCGACGTGGGAGTCGTCGTCACACGGCCCCTGACCCTGAACGACGAGCTCGCGACGCCGAACAAGCTGTTCGAGTACTTGATGGCCGGGCTTGCAGTTGCGGCCCCCCGCCTCCCAGGCGTGGCCAGCATCATCGAGCGCGATGGTGTCGGCGTCACCTTCTCGCCTGGCGATCCTGCCGATCTCGCGCGCGCGCTCCGTGACCTTGCCGCGGATCGAACTCGACTAGAGGAGATCCGCCGCCGAGCAAGACAGGTCGCCGTCGAAAAGTACAATGCGTCGGCGGAACGGCCTGCCCTCGCAGCCGCTTGGGGCATCGCCTGATGTGCGGCATCTGCGGCATCGTCGCGCTCGGACGCGAGCCGGAGCTCGAGACCGCCCGGGCGATGGCGCAACAGATCGCGCATCGAGGGCCGGACGGCACCGGCGAGTACGTCGACACGCACGGTGTCGCCCTTGCGCACCTGCGGCTCGCGATTCTCGACCTGAGCGACGCCGGGCTGCAGCCGTTCGCAAGCGACGACGACCGCTACCGGCTCCTGCACAACGGCGAGATCTACAACTACGTCGAGCTCCGCGTCGAGCTCGAGGCGCTCGGCCATCGCTTCCGCAGCCACACCGACACGGAAGTCGTGCTCGAGGCGTATCGCGAATGGGGCGACCGCTGCGTCGAGCGCTTCAACGGCATGTGGGCGATCGCGATCTGGGACGCCGCAGAGCGGCGACTCTTCTGCTCTCGCGACCGCTTCGGCGTCAAGCCGTTCTACTACCGCTGGGACGGGCGACGGCTCGCGTTCGCGAGCGAGCTCAAGGCATTCCGCGCGGACCCACACACTCGGCTCGAGCCGAATCTGACCGCCGTGCGCGACTACCTCGAGCAGGGCTATGTCGATCACACGGACGAGAGCTTCTTCGACGGCGTCGTCAGCCTGCCGCCGGCGCACTCGCTCTCGCTCGAGGCGGGCGGCCTCCGGATCAGGCGTCACTGGTCGCTCGAACCGCATGACCGTCCCGCCGACGCGGCCGAGGCCTTTCGTGAGGTCTTCGTCGATGCCGTCCGCCTGCGGCTTCGCAGTGACGTCGCGATCGGCACCGCACTCTCCGGCGGCCTCGATTCGTCCGCGGTCGCGTGCGTGGTCGGTGCGCTGCGCGAGACGAGCGAGCAGGTCGGTCCGCGCCCGCGCACGTTCACCGTCTACTTCGACGATCCGGCGCTCGACGAGCGACGCTGGGCGAGAGACGTCGTCGAGCGTGTGGGCGCTGACCCGCACTGGATCACCTTCGACGACGGCGACGTCCGGTCCGTGCTCGACGCCGTCGTCGAGACGCAGGACGAGCCGTTCGGCTCGACGAGCATCGTCGCCCAGTGGTTCGTGATGCGCGAGGCGCGTGCGGCCGGCGTGAAGGTGATGCTCGACGGGCAGGGCGGAGACGAGGTGCTGGCCGGCTACCCGGTGACCTTCGGCTACCGCCACGCCGACCTCCTCGCCGCCGGCCGGGTCCGAGCGCTCGCCGCCGAGCTCGCGGCCTATCGCCGCATCCAAGGAGCGGGGCTCGCTGCCGCCGCAGTCGGTCTCGCCACGCCGTTTCTCCCTGCCGAATTCCGCTGGCGGCTGCGCGCCCGGCGCGACGGCGCCGACCGTCTCACCGGACGGGCGCTCGGGCCCCGCCGCCGCGAGGCGGCGCATCGCTCGCCGTTTTCGGAACGTCTGCGCAACCAGTACCACCTCATCCTCACGCGGCGCGGCCTGCCGGAGCTGCTGCGCTACGAGGACCGGAACTCGATGGCGCACTCGCTCGAGGCACGTGTCCCGTTCCTCGACTACAGGCTCGTCGAGCTCGCCTACTCGCTCGACGCCTCCGACCTCGTCGCAGGCGCGGTGACCAAGCGCGTCCTGCGTCGCGCGCTCGCTGACGTCCTCCCGCCGAGCGTGCGCGACCGGACGAGCAAGCTGGGCTTCGCGACACCCGGGGCCTTCTTCATGCGCGGAGCGGTCGGCGAGCTGGCAGGCGAGGTCTTCGCCTCGAGACGGTTTGCCGAGCGGGGATGGGTCGATGCCGACCAGGCCCGTGCGCAGCTCGCCCGACTCCGGAGCGGCGCGCCCGTCGCCGAGCCTCCGCTCTGGCGCGCGCTGAATCTCGAGCTCTGGGCGCGCCGATTCCTCGACTAGCGTTGGTCGAATGGCGGCGATCCTCGGCCTCAACGCGTACCACGGCGACGCCTCGGCGGCGCTCGTCGTCGACGGCGATCTCGTCGCCGCCGCCGAGGAAGAGCGGTTCGTCCGGCTGAACCACGTCGCGGGCTTCCCGGCCCAGGCGGCGGCGTGGTGCCTCGAGCACGCCGGCCTCACGGTCGCCGACCTCGACCACGTCGCGGTCTCGCGCGACCCACGCGCCAACATCGGCCAGAAGCTGCTCCGCACGGTGCGCCACGGCGCGAGCGCGCGCTACCTCAAGGACCGCCTTCAGAACGCCACGAAGCTGCGCGACGTCGGCTCGCAGCTCGGGCCCGGCCTGCGCGCTCAGGTGCACAACGTCGAGCACCACCATACGCACGTCGCCTCGGCGTTCTTCGTCTCGCCGTTCGAGGAGGCGGCGATCCTCAGCGTCGACGGCTTCGGCGACTTCGCGTCGACGATGACGGCGGTCGGCCGCGGCAGCCACTACGACGTGCTCGACCGCGTCCTCTTCCCCCACTCGCTCGGCATCTTCTACACCGCCTTCTCGCAGTGGCTCGGCTTCCCGGACTACGGCGACGAGGGCAAGGCGATGGGACTGGCGCCGTACGGCGACGCATCCGTCTACGCCAAGGCGATGGCCGACGTCGTGCGACCGCTCGACGACTTCTTCGAGCTCAATCTCGACTACTTCACGCACGACAAGGAAGGCGTCGACATGACGTGGGACGCCGGCGCGCCGACGATCGGGCCGATCTTCTCCGACAAGCTCGTCGACACGTTCGGGCCGCCGCGTCCCGCGCACGGGAACATCCTGCAGCTGCACAGCGACGTCGCAGCCGCGCTCCAGCGGCGGCTCGAGGAGATCTACCTGCACGTCATCGACCGCCTGCACGCTCGCACGCAGCTGCCGAGCCTCTGTCTCGCGGGTGGCGTCGCGCTCAACGCGGTCGCGAACGGCCGCGTCCGCGACGAGTCGCCGTTCGAGCGCCTGTGGGTGCAGCCGGCGGCAGGCGACAGCGGCACGGCGATCGGGGCAGCGTTCTTCGTCTGGAACCGGGTGCTGAAGCAGCCGCGCTCGTACGAGCTCACGCACGTCTACCTCGGCCCCGAGTACGAGGAGCGGCCGGAGGGCTCGCGGCCGCTCGACTACGCCGAGGTCGCGCAGCGGATCGCGGACGGCGCCGTCGTCGGCTGGTTCCAGGGCCGCATGGAGTTCGGGCCGCGCGCGCTCGGCGACCGGTCGATCCTCGCCGACCCTCGCCGCGCGGACATGAAGGACACGCTGAACGCGCGCATCAAGTATCGCGAGGGCTTCCGGCCGTTCGCCCCGTCGATCCTCGCCGAGCGTGTCGGCGAGTGGTACGAGCACAGCGACGCGTCGCCCTTCATGGTCGTCGTCGACCACTCGCGGCGCGAGAAGCGCGAGCGGATCCCCGCCGTCGACCACGCCGACGGCACCGGCCGCGTCCAGACGGTCGACGCCGCGACGAACCCGCGCTTCCACCGGCTGATCTCGGAGTTCGAGGCGATCACGGGCGTGCCGATCCTCCTCAACACGTCGTTCAACGAGAACGAGCCGATCGTGATGACGCCGCAGGACGCGATCGACACGTTCCGCAAGACGTCGATGGACCTGCTCGTCCTCGGCGACTACGTGCTCGAGCGGTAGAGCGCGACGAGCGCCTCGCCGGCCGCGTCCGCCGACCACTCGCGCACGGCCTTCTCGCGCGCCGCCCGGCCGAGCCGATCGGCATCCGCCAGCGCCCGCTCGATCGCCGCGCGCAGCGCGGCCACGTCGCGAGGCGGGACGAGGAGCCCGTTCACGCCGTCGTCGATCGCATCGCGCAACCCGCCGACGCCCGTCGCCACGACCGCCCGGCCGTACGCCATC
>JBEQUF010000095.1:0-7690 GCA_040349295.1 Actinomycetota bacterium
GGGCAAGGTCGCGATGCGCCTCGTCCGCGACGACGTGCGCCCGTCACAGGTGATGACGAAGGAAGCCCTGCAGAACGCGGTTGCCGCCGTCGCCGCGAGCGGCGGCTCGACGAATGCGGTGCTGCACCTGCTCGCACTCTCGTACGAGCTCGGGCTCGACCTGACGATCGACGAGTTCGACCGCATCGCCGAGCGCACGCCCGTCGTCGCGGACATCGTCCCGGGCGGCCGCTTCGTCGCCGTCGACCTCCACGCGGCCGGCGGCGTCGCGCTCGTCGCGCGCGAGCTGCTGAAGGCCGGGCTCGTGCACGGCGACGCCCCGAACGTCGACGGGCGGTCCCTGGCCGAGGTCGCGACCGCAGTCGTCGAGACGCCGGGCCAGCAGGTCGTCGTCCCGATCGAGACGCCGCTGAAGCCGACCGGCGGGCTCGCGATCCTGCGCGGCAACCTCGCGCCCGACGGCTGCGTCGTGAAGCTGGCCGGCCACGAGCGGCTGTTCCATCGCGGCCCGGCCAAAGTGTTCGAATCGGAAGAGGCCTGCTTCGCCGCCGTGAAGGCGCGCGCGATCGAGGCCGGCGACGTGGTCGTCATCCGCTACGAAGGGCCGGCCGGCGGCCCCGGGATGCGCGAGATGCTGCACGTCACCGCCGCGCTCGTCGGCGAGGGGCTCGGCGACGAGATCGCGCTGATCACGGACGGCCGCTTCTCGGGCGCGACGCACGGCCTCATGGTCGGGCACGTCGCGCCGGAGGCCGCCCGCGGCGGCCCGATCGCGGCGGTACAGGACGGCGACGTGATCGAGCTCGACGTCGAGGGCCGCGAGCTGCGGCTCCTGCTCTCGGCGGACGAGATCGCGGCCCGGCTCCGGGAGGTCGTCCCGCCGCCGCCGAGGTACACGAAGGGCGTCCTCGCCCGCTACGCGGCAGGCGTCTCGTCGGCGTCGCGAGGGGCGGTCCTGGAGTAGATGCGCTTTATTTTGTATAGTCTTATTTCGAAGGAGACGGGCATCGCGTCCCGCTCCGCATCGAGAGAGGTCGAGGGTGCCGGCCCGTTGACGCCTCGGCAACCAGCGCGGATCGCGCACGGTGCCAATCCCGGCATGGATGCAGAGCGACTGAAAGGACAGGAGTAATGCCCGCTACCGCACTTCGTTGCCGGGTCTGCGAGACCCAGTACCCCCTCGACCCGATCGGCGTCTGCTCGAAATGCTTCGGGCCGCTCGATCCCGTCTACGACCGCGACGCGCAGCGCGCCGTCGTCTCCCGCGAGCGCATCGAGGCCGGCCCGCGCTCGATCTGGCGCTACGCCGACTTCCTGCCGGTCGCGCCGCCCGCCGAGCAGCGGCTCGCCCCGGGCTGCACGCCGCTCGTGCAGGCGCCGCGGCTCGCCGAGGCGCTCGGCGTCCGCGAGCTCTGGCTGAAGCTCGACACCGCGAACCCGACGCACTCCTTCAAGGACCGCGTCGTCGCGGTCGCCTGCGCGAAGGCGCAGGAGCACGGCGCCACGACGCTCGCGTGCTCGTCGACCGGGAACCTTGCGAACGCGGTCGCCGCCCGCGCGGCGGCGGAGGGGCTCGAGGCGGCGATCCTCTGTCCGGCCGACCTCGAGCGCGAGAAGCTCGTCGCGAGCGCGATCTACGGCCCGAAGATCTACGCGATCGAGGGCAGCTACGACGACTGCAGCCGTCTGACCGTGGAGCTGTCGTTCGAGCTCGACTGGGCGTTCGTCAACGTGCAGCTCCGCTCGTACTACGCGGAGGGCTCGAAGACGCTCGGGTTCGAGATCGCCGAGCAGCTCGGCTGGGAGCTGCCCGACGTCGTCGTCGCGCCGATTGCGTCGGGCTCGATGTTCACGAAGCTCCACCAGGGCTTCACCGACTTCATCGAGCTCGGCCTCGTCGAGGGCGACCGCCCGCGGCTGATCGGCGCGCAGGCGGAAGGCTGCTCGCCCGTCGAGACGGCATGGCGCACGGGCGAGAAGGTGAAGCCGGTCCGGCCGAACACGATCGCCCGTTCGCTCGCGATCGGCTCGCCGGCGGACGGTGCGCTCGCCGCCGCGAGGGCGTCCGCGGTGTACGCCACGCCGGAGGACGACGTCGTCGACAACATCGCGCTGCTCGCCGAGACGACGGGTGTCTTCGGCGAGACGGCGCCGGGAGTCACGCTGGGCGCGCTGCGCGCAGCCGTGGAGAACGGCACGGTCGGCGGGGACGACCGCGTCGTGTTGCTGGTCACCGGCGACGGCCTGAAGACACCGGGCCTCGTCGCCGACCGGCTCGATCCGATCGTCATCGAGCCGGATGCAGAGCTCATCCTCGAGACGCTCACGGGAGGTGTCGTATGAGAACCGGGCCCAGGACGGGCTTCCGCTGGACGCACGAGACGATCGTGTACGCGATCACCTTGTGGCACCGGAAGCACGCCAGACCGCCGCTGACCTCCGATTGGGAGCAGGCGGGCGAGAACCATCCGTCGCGGCAGACCGTCGCGCGCGTGTTCGGCAGCTGGAACGCGGCGATCGCCGCCGCCGGCTACCGCCCGCGGCCGCGTGGCCGCCAGCCGAAGGGGCTGCTTGTCGAAGGCTAAGGTCGTCATCCTGCCCGGCGACGGGATCGGCCCGGACATCGCGCGCGAGGCACGCCTCGTGCTCGAGCACCTGGCGCCGGATCTCGAGCTCGACGAGCGGCTGATCGGCGCCGCCGCAATCCGTGCGACGGGGTCGCCGCTGCCGGACGAGACACGCGACGCGTGCCTCGCGGCGACGGCCGTCCTCAAGGGGCCGGTCGGCGACCCCGAGTTCGACGCCGCCGACGTGCGTCCCGAGCAGGGACTGCTCGGCCTGCGGGCCGCGCTCGACACCTACGCGAACCTCCGCCCGGCGACGCTCGGCGAGGTCGACATGGTGATCGTCCGCGAGCTCGTCGGCGGCCTGTACTTCGGCGCGAAGGGCACACGCGAGGACGGAACCGTCTTCGACACGTGCGAGTACCACCCGCGGCAGGTGGAGCGCATCGCCCGCCGCGGCTTCGAGCTCGCGCGCACGCGGCGCGGGAAGCTCTCGTCGGTCGACAAGGCAAACGTCCTCGAGACCTCGCGGCTCTGGCGCCGCGTCGTCGACGAGCTGGCGCCGCGCTATCCCGACGTGCAGGTCGAGCACGTCCTCGTCGACAACGCCGCGATGCAGATCGCGAACGACCCGGCGCAGTTCGACGTCATCGTCACCGAGAACATGTTCGGCGACATCCTCAGCGACCTGGCCGCCGCGATGACCGGCGGTCTCGGCCTCGCACCGTCCGCGTCGCTCTCGGACGGCGGCCCGGGGCTGTTCGAGCCGGTGCACGGCTCCGCGCCCGACATCGCCGGTACGGGCAAGGCGAACCCGACGGCAATGCTCCGCTCGACGGCGCTCCTGCTCGAGCACGGCCTCGGCCTGCCCGACGAGGCGGCGGCGCTCTCGCGCGCGATCGAGACCGCGATCGCGACGACCCGGACGCCCGACCAGGGCGGGACGGCGACGACGGCCGACCTCGGGGCGGCGGTAAGAGAACAACTGGCGGTTGACGGCGCGGCGGCGCTGCCCTAGCGTGAACGCGATGCGCGAAGCCGGTCTCACCACCTATTCGTTCGGCTTCTTCGCGTTCTTTACGCGCTAACCGGCGCGGACCTCTCACACCGTGCCCATGACCGTGTCGACCTCGACAGTCCTCGTTGCGTACCCCGGCCCGCCCGGCTCCCACACTGCGGCCGCGGCGGCGCACGTCTTCCCCGCCGCCGAGCTGCATCCGCTGCCGTCGTTCCGCGCCGTCGCGGAGGGCGTCACGGCGGGAGCGTTCGACTATGGGCTCCTGGCGATCGAGAGCTCGCTCGCCGGCGCGGTCGCCGAGACGCACGATCTGCTGTACGAGCACCAGCTGGCGATCGTCGGCGAGACGGTGCGGCCGATCGTCCACCAGCTGGCCGGCCCGGCCGCGGTGCCGCTCGACGAGGTGCGTGTCATCCGCTCGCATCCGGCGGCGTTCGAGCAATGCCGGCGCATCGTCGGCGACCGCGCGACGATCCCCGCGGCGACCACCGCCGACGCGGCGCGCATCGTCGCGCAGCGCGGCGACGTCGCCGAGGCGGCGCTCGCGTCGCCGGAGGCGGTCGAGCTCTACGGCCTCACCGTGCTCGCCGACGACGTCGGCGACCACCATGCGTTCACACGCTTCGTCACGATCGCGTCGCACACGCGCATCGACGCCGTCGACGCACGGATCGCGCTGTCGTTCGTGACCGACCACCGGCCCGCGGCGCTGCACGCCGCGATCACGCCGATCGCGGAAGCCGGGCTCGACCTGCAGCGGCTCGTCTCGCGCCCGCTCCCCGAGACACCGTTCCAGTACCGGTTCGACGCAGTCGTCGCCGGCAACCCGCTCGACCCGAGGGTGCGCGACGTGCTGCGCGCCGTCCGTGCCGTCACGCGCGAGCTGCGCGTGCTCGGCGTCTACGAAGCCCACGATGAGGAGGAGTTGTGAGCACCATCGCCCAGGACGAATACGTCACTCGTGTTCGCCGTGACATCTCGGATCTCGACCGCCAGCTGGTCGAGCTCGTGAATAAGCGCCTGAAGCTCGTCTCGCAGCTGTGGCGGTACAAGGACGAGCACGGCCTCGACCACGTCGACCCGGCGCGCGAGGAGTGGATGCTGCAGTACCTGCATCGGCTCAACCGCGGCCCGCTGTCGTCCGAGGGGCTGGCGGAGCTGCATCAGGAGGTGCTCGGCCTGATGAAGCGCGAGCTCGCGAAGCAGGCCTAGCGGACGAGCACGCGGCGCTGGTAGCGCTCGACGGAGCTCTCGTCGAGCGTGTAGACGATCGGGCCCGCGACGAGCTCGTCCTCGGGGATCTGCCCGCGGATGAGCGCGTCGAGCAGGCCTTCCGCCAGCCACTCGAGCGACGGCGGGACGGTCGCGGTCGCGCGGACGAGCCAGATCCCCTCGCTCAGCTCCTTCTGCTCGATCAGCTTCGGGGCGCGCAGGAAGCGCGCTCCGCCCGTGGGCGCGCGCACCGCCGCCGACTCGATCGCCGTGCGCACGGATGCGCAGTTCGTCGTCAGGACCTCGATCGTGTACGTGCGGTAGCCGCGCGTGCTGCGAACGGCGGCGTTGATCTGCGAGTTCGGGATGTAGCTGCGGTCGCCGTTCAGCGAGCGCACGGCCGTCGTCCGCAGGCCGACCTCCTCGACGAACCCCGTCACGTCCATCGGCTTGAGCGTCACGAAGTCGCCGACGACGTACCAGCCTTCGAAGAGGATCGAGAAGCCGGCGATCGCGTCCATCAGCACGCGCTGCATCCCGAAGCCGACGATCACGACGACGAGCGACGCGCCGCCGACCGCCGCGGCCGTGTCGGCGACGAAGAGGCCGAGCAGCCAGAAGAGCAGGAACGCGCATGCGCCGTAGCGGATGAGCGTCTCCGCGAGGAGCGCCATCGTCTCGCGCGTCTGCAGCCGGCGGAGCAGCACGGGATCCTCCGCACGCCGCTGCGCGAGCGCGTGCAGGCGCCACGTGAGGATGCGCGAGACGGCGCCGGCGACGACGAGCACCGCGCCGGCGACGATCAGGCGCCAGCCCCAGTCGGGCGTCAGGCCCAGCATGGGCGGGACCCTGCCCGCGCTGCCGGATCTAAACCGCGGTGGTCGAGAGCGGCGCCGTGTGCGCCGATTCGTACGCGTCGATCAGCGACGCGTCGCGGAGCGTCAGCGCGATGTCGTCCCAGCCGTTCAGCAGGCACTCGCGCGAGAAGTCGTCGAGCTCGAACGGGAACTCGTCGACCGTGCGCGCCTCGAGGTCGACCGTGACCTCGGCGCGCGTCATCAGCTCGCGCACCTGCGCCTCCGGCAGCGCCACCGGCAGCAGCCCGATCTTGAGCGAGTTCTGGCGGAAGATGTCGCCGAACGACGGCGCGATGACGACGTCGAAGCCGTAATCCTGCAGCGACCACGGCGCATGCTCGCGCGACGAGCCGCAGCCGAAGTTGCGCCCGGCGAGGAGGATCCGACCGCTCTGCGTGTTGAGCGGGAAGTCGGGCTCCTTGCGCCAGTCGAAGAAGAGGAACTCGCCGAAGCCGCTGCGCTCGATCCGCTTCAGGAACTGCTTCGGGATGATCTGGTCGGTGTCGACGTCGGGGCGGTCGATGACGACGGTGCTCGAGGTGACGGTCCGGAACTGCTTCATGCTTCTGCGAAGTGGCCGGCGAGGGCGGTCGCGGCGGCGATCGACGGCGAGACGAGATGCGTCCGCCCGCCCGCGCCCTGGCGGCCCTCGAAGTTGCGATTGGACGTCGACGCGCAGCGCTCGCCCGGCGCGAGCACGTCGGGGTTCATGCCGAGGCACATCGAGCAGCCGGCGCGGCGCCACTCGAAGCCGGCCTCGACGAAGATCTTGTCGAGCCCTTCCGCCTCTGCCTGCGCCTTCACCTGCGCGGAGCCGGGAACGACCATCGCGCGCACGTTCGGGTGGACGTGCCGCCCGCGCACGACCGCGGCCGCGGTGCGGAGATCCTCGATGCGCGAGTTCGTACACGAGCCGATGAAGACGCGGTCGACGGTGATGTCGCGGATCGGCGTGCCGGGTTGCAGCGCCATGTACTGGAGCGCGCGCTCGGCGGCCTCGTCCGACGGCTGCGGCACGACGTCGTCGATCGACGCGACCATGCCGGGGTTCGTCCCCCACGTGACCTGCGGGCGGATCGCGCCGACGTCGATCTCCACCTCGCGGTCGAACGTCGCGTCGGCGTCGGTGCGCAGCTCGCTCCAGGCGGGGTCGATCGGCACGTTGCGCTCGCGGAGGTAGGCGAATGTGTGCTCGTCCGGCGCGATCAGGCCGGCGCGCGCGCCGCCCTCGATCGACATGTTGCAGACGGTGAGGCGGCCCTCCATCGAGAGCGCCTCGATCGCGTGGCCCGCGAACTCGATCGCATGGCCGACGCCGCCCTCGACGCCGATCTCGCCGATCGCGGCGAGCACGTAGTCCTTGGCGCCGACGCCCGGCTGCGGCTCGCCGACGAAGGTGATGCGCAGCGACTTCGGCTTCCGCTGCAGCAGCGTCTGGGTCGCGAGCACGTGCTCGACCTCGCTCGTGCCGATGCCGAAGGCGAGCGCTCCGAAGGCGCCGTGCGTCGACGTGTGGGAGTCGCCGCAGACCACCGTCAGGCCCGGTCGCGTCAGCCCGAGCTCCGGGCCGATCACGTGCACGATCCCTTCCTTGCCGGAGCCCGTCGCGTGGAGCGGGACGCCGAACTCGGCGCAGTTCGTGGCCAGCGTGTCGAGCTGCTGCACGGAAAGCGGGTCGACGGGCGCGTCGTCGCCCGTCGGGACGTTGTGGTCCATCGTCGCGATCGTCAGGTCGGGGCGGCGCACCTGGAGGCCGGCCAGCCGGAGTCCCTCGAACGCCTGGGGCGAGGTCACCTCGTGGATGAGGTGGAGATCGATGTAGAGCAGGTCGGGCGCGTCCCCGCCGGAGCGGACGACGTGGCCTTCCCAGATCTTGTCGAGCAGCGTTTTCCCCACGTTTTCGACGCTAGCGCCGCCACACGGGGATCGGCAAACGATTGTCCGGTTTCCAGGCGTTTTTTGCTGTCACCCTTGCTGCATGGCGGCTGTCTCCGACGTGCTGCGGCGCGACGTGCGCCTGCTCGGCGACCTGCTCGGCC
>JBEQUF010000136.1:0-6158 GCA_040349295.1 Actinomycetota bacterium
CAGACCGACGTCGAGTCCTTCGCGGTGCTCGAGCCGGCCCGCGACGGCTTCCGGAACTACGCCCGGGCGGGCGAGCCGCTGCCGCTCGAGCACGGGCTCCTCGACCGCGCCTACATGCTCCGCCTCACCGCACCGGAGATGACGGTCCTCGTCGGCGGCCTGCGCGTCCTGGACGCGAACCACGCGGGCTCGCAGCACGGCGTCTTCACGAATCGTCCCGGGACGCTGACGAATGACTTCTTCGTCAACCTCCTCGACATGGGGACGGCGTGGACGAAGTCGGGCGACCAGGTCTACGAGGGGCGCGACCGCGCGACGGGCGAGCTGCGCTGGACCGGCACCGCGGTCGACCTCGTCTTCGGGTCGCACTCGCAGCTGCGGGCGCTCGCCGAGGTGTACGCCTCCGCCGACGCCGGCGAACGGTTCGTGCGCGACTTCGTCGCCGCCTGGGACAAGGTGATGAATCTCGACCGGTTCGACCTCGTGTAACCCCTGCGGGGGTGGGTATCTCCACCCCCGTGGACGCCACGACGTACACAATCGAATGCCCGCACTGCCACAAGCCCTTCGAGGCTGACGCGGTGCAGGGCCAGGGGCGCATCCGCGGGTTCAAGTGCCCGCACTGCCGCCTGTTCGTCCCGTTCGACCGGGTCTCGGAGCAGGGCCTCTCGCGAGACCCCGACGCCTAGCTGACGGCGTCGCGGAGCGCCTGCGCCTCGGGCAGGTGCTCGAGCTTCTTGAGCGTGTTGTTCTCGATCTGGCGGATGCGCTCCCGCGTGACGCCGAACGCTCGCCCGACCTCTTCGAGCGTCTGCGGCGGACCGCCGTGCAGCCCGAAGCGGAGCGCGATCACCTGGCGCTCGCGTTCGGGCAGCGCGCCGAGCGCGTTCTCGATGTCCTCGCGGCGCAGCGAGAGCTGCGCGGTGTCGAACGGGCTCTCGGCGGTCTCGTCCTGGACGAAGTCGCCGAGGCTCGAGTCCTCCTCCTCGCCGATCGGCTTCTCGAGGCTGACCGGGAGCTGCGCCATGCGGAGGATCTCGCGCACCTCCTCGGTCGTCATCTCGAGCTCCTCGGCGATCTCCTCCGGGCTCGGCTCGCGCCCGAGGCGCTGCACGAGCTGGCGCTCGATGTGGACGACCTTGTTCAGCTTCTCGACCATGTGCACGGGGATGCGGATCGTGCGCGCCTTGTCGGCGATCGCCCGCGTGACCGCCTGGCGGATCCACCAGGTCGCGTACGTCGAGAACTTGTAGCCCTTGCGGTAGTCGAACTTCTCGACGGCGCGGATGAGGCCCAGGCTCCCCTCCTGGATCAGGTCGAGGAAGCTGAGGCCGCGGCCCAGGTAGCCCTTCGCGATGCTGACGACGAGGCGGAGGTTCGCCTCCGTCATGTGCGTCTTCGCGGCCATGTCGCCGCGCTCGATCCGCTTCGCCAGGCTGACTTCCTGGTCGGCGGTCAGCAGCGGCACCTTGCCGATCTCGCGGAGATAGAGGCGGAGGCTGTCAAGGCTGGGCTCGACGGTGAGGTCGAGCTTCGGGACGGCCGGGATCTTCTCTTCCTCGGGCTGGACCTCTGCCTTCGGCGGCGCCTTGTGCTCGTCGCCCTCGAGGAGCTCGATGTTCCGCTCCTGGAGGACGGTGTAGAAGTCCTCGACCTGCTCCCTCGTGAGCTCGACGTCTTCGAGCGCCTTCGCGATCTCGTCGTAGTTGAGGTAGCCCTTCTCCTGGCCTTCGGCGGCGAGTTTCTGGAGCTCCTCGACCTCGGGGAGCGCAACGTCGACGGTGAGCACGTGTCCCTGGACCTCCAACTGAACTAGTTGACGATGACGACCTGCGACAACCAGAACTGCTGAGAGGAAAGCACCCCCACCCGGCTCTCCACCCTTCCCGCGGACGGATGCTAGTTACGTGTCTGCGGTCTGTAAAGACACGTTGCCGACAACTTCGCCGCGCGTGTTGCGGACGATCGTCGGCGGGAGCTCGACCCCGACGAACGCGGCCGCCGCCGCGGCGAGCGGCCGGGAGGCGCCGTCCTCGCACTTGAGGGCGTAGCCCGTCCCGGTCGCGAGGTCGACCGCGCAGAGGAGCCCCTCGGCGCCGCCCTTGGCGACGAACGCCCCCTGGTCGCTCCGCATCAGGAGGACGTCGGCGCCGTCCTCGGCCCCGACGAGCTCGGGATGCGCGCGCATCGCGTCGGCGATGCGCTGCGCCTGCGCGAGCGAGGGCAGGGTCGCGAAGGCGAAGGCCATGCGCTCGAGCGGCAGCGCGAACGTGACGACGCCGCAGCCGTCGACGCCGGTCGCGAGCTCCGCCTCGTCGACGTCCGCCGCCTCCGCGTGCGCGGCCGCGCACGCGCGCTGCACCGGGTGGTGCGGCTCGCGGTAGCCCTGCGTCGGCCAGCCGTGCGCCCGGCAGAGCGCGAGCATGCCTGCGTGCTTCCCCGAGCAGTTGTGCGCGAGCTTGTGCGGCTCGCGGCCCTCCTGCAGCCCGAGCTCGAGGTCGTCCTCCGTGCAGCCCGCGAGGTCGAGGAGCGATTGCGCGGCCGCGAGCTCCGCCACCGTCGCGCGGTGGCTCGCGCAGGCGATCGCGATCTGCGCTTGTGACAGATCGTCACGAGCTCGCACGAGCGGCAGCGCCTGCAGGGGCTTCGAGCTCGAGCGCATGAAGCAGGTCAGCCCCGCGTCGCCGGCCTCGGCCACGACGGCCCCGTCCCGCACGGCGACCGCGTGCACGCGGTGCGTCGCCTCGACGATGCCGTTGCGGCGGACGTCCACGATCAGCGGCGGCTCCGGCACGGCGGCAGCGTACGAAAACCGGGGCCAGGCCCGGGCCAGGCCCCGTTACGGAATATTCAGTAAGTCGCGACGGAGATGTCACGGGTCGACTGGCATCGTCTCCGTCGTGCCCCGCGGGCTCCGCGACACCACGGCGGGCGTCTTTCACGTCACATCCCACGGCGTCCGCGCCACGCCCCTCTACCTCGACGACCTCGACCGCATGCGGTTCCTTCGCGAGCTGGCGCGCGTAAACCGGGAAGACGGCTGGACGTGCATCGGCTTCTGCCTCATGCGGACGCACTACCACCTGATCGTCCAGGTGAGCGATGACACCCTGCCGCGCGCCATGCACGCGCTGAACTTTCGGTACGCGGGCGGCTTCAACGCACGGCATGGGACACGGGGGCATGTCTTTGAGCGCCGGTACTACGCCGGCCGCCTCGAGACGCGCTCGCACCTCCTGTACGCGTATCGATACGTCGTGCGGAACCCGGTGACCGCAGGGCTCTGCGTCATGCCGGCCGAATGGCCGTGGAGCAGCTACGGAGCGACGATCGGCCACGGCGACGTCGAGCACTCGTTCGTCGACGCCGGCCGGGTGCTGGCGGAGCTCGCGGACGGCGAGACGGATGCGGTCGCTCGGTTACGCGAGCTCGTCGAGCTGTGAGGGTTTCGTATCGGGGCCTGGCCCGGGCCTGGCCCCGGCTGTTTCGGCACGGCTGTTCAAGCATCCGCTTGCGAACGGTTGAAAAATGTCGTACGTTCCAGAAAGATGGGACGTAAGACCTCCGTTGCCGCTGCCGCCGCCGTGCAGACTGCTCCTGCCGGCGGCGGCGACGCGGTGCCCGACTACGACGCCGCGGACGTCCTCGTCGTCAACCGGCCCGACCAGCTGAAGGCGCTCGGCGACGATCTGCGGAGCCGGATCGTCGTCCTCCTGCGCACGCGGGCGCGCAGCGTCACGGAGCTCGCCGAGCGGCTGCAGCTGCCGAAGGGCACGGTCGCCCATCACGTGAAGGTGCTCGAGGCGGCCGGCCTCCTCCGGGTCGTCCGCACGCGCAAGGTGCGCGCCGTCACCGAGCGCTACTACGGCCGCACGGCGCGCCTCTTCCTCTTCGAGAGCCAGGACGAGCGCGGCGCCGAGGACGTCCGCAACATCGTCGCCGCGTCGCTCCGGATCGCGGCCGACGAGATCCTGCCGCTGAACTACGAGGATCCGCAGGCGATCGGCTGCTCCGGCACCCTCCGCGTCCGACTCTCGCCGGAGGACGCCGTTCGCTTCAACAGGCGGCTCGACAAGCTGATGACGGAGTTCCGCGCCGCCGAGGATCCGGACGGCGTCCCCTACGGCCTGGCGATCGCCATGTACAGGAGGTCACTCGATGCGGATTCGTAAGCCGGAAGGCGGCCTCTGGGCGCACCACGACTTCATGAAGCTCTGGACGGGCCAGAGCATCAGCGAGTTCGGGTCGCAGTTCTCGCAGCTCGCGATCCCGATCCTGGCCGCCGTCGGGCTCCATGCCCACGCCTTCGAGTTCTCGATGCTCGGCGTGCTCGGCTTCCTGCCGTTCATCCTCTTCGCGCTGCCGGCCGGCGTCTGGGTCGACCGGCTGCGCCGGCGCCAGATCCTCATCGTCGGCGACGTCGCGCGCGCCGTGCTGCTCGCGCTGATCCCGATCCTCTGGGCGACGCACGAGCTGCGCATGTGGCACCTGCTCGTCCTCCAGTTCGTGATCGGCGTCTTCACCGTCTTCTTCGACGTCGCTTACCAGTCGTATCTGCCTGCCCTGATCGAGCGCGAGCATCTCGTCGACGGCAACTCGAAGCTGCAGCTCACCGTCGGCGTCTCGCAGGTCGCCGGGCCGAGCGTCGCCGGCGCGCTGATCGCGGCACTGACGGCGCCGTACGTGATCGTCGCCGACGCGGCGAGCTTCCTCGTCTCCGCCTGGTTCATGGTGACGATGCGGCACCGCGAGACGGAGAACCGCCAGGGCGACAAGGAGAGCCGCCCGAAGATGTGGCCGCAGGTGAAGGAAGGCCTGCAGTGGGTGGTCGGCCATCCGTGGCTGCGCGCGATCGCGGCGTGCACGGGCTCGTCGAACTTCTTCTCGTCGGTGATCTTCTCGATCGTCGTCCTCTACATGACGCGGACGCTCGGCCTGCCCGCCTGGCAGATCGGCCTCGTCTTCGCCGTCGGCAGCGGCGGCTCGATCGTCGCCGCGCTGATCACGAGCCGCCTCAACAGGCGGCTCGGCGTCGGCCGCACGATCCTCGCCACGATCACGATCTCGTCGATCGCGGGCCTCGGCTATCCCCTGGCGCCGAGGTCGTTCCCGCTGCCGCTGCTCATGCTCGCCGGCGCCGGCTTCGGGCTCGGCGCGGTCGCCTACAACATCACGCAGGTCTCGCTGCGCCAGGCGATCACGCCCGAACGGCTCCAGGGCCGGATGAACGCCGCGATGCGCTGGATCGTGTGGGGGACGATCCCGCTCGGCTCGCTCGCGGGCGGCGTCTTCGCCACCTGGTGGAGCTACCGGACGACGGTGTGGATCGGCGCGATCGGCCAGGTGTTCGCGATCACGCCGATCGCCGTCGGCTCGATCCGCACGGTGGTCGAGATGCCGGAGCCGGTCGTCGAGCCGACGCCCGCGCAGGCAGAGCTCGCCGGCGGCCTGCTGGAGCCGGCGCCCGTGCCGGGTCCCGCAGCGGCGGATGCGTAACCCGCTCTACCGGCACGCGGACTTCCGCCGGCTCTGGGCCGGCCAGACGATCAGCCAGTTCGGCTCGCAGGTCTCGAACCTCGCGCTGCCGCTGATCGCGGTCCTCGCCCTGAAGGCGTCCGCGTTCAAGGTCTCCGCGCTCGGAGCGGTCGAGCTCCTGCCGTGGCTCCTGTTCGCCCTGCCGGCCGGAGCGTGGATCGACCGGGTGGCGCGGCGGCCGGTGCTGGTCGCCGCCGACGCAGGACGCGCGCTCGCGCTCGGCTCGCTGCCGATCGCGGCCGCGGTCGCCCACGTCACGTACGCACAGCTCTGCGTCGTCGGCTTCGCGACCGGCGTCCTCACCGTCTTCTTCGACGTCGCGTACCAATCGATCCTGCCGGCCATCGTCGAGCGTGATCAGCTGGCCGACGGCAACGCCAAGCTCGAGATCAGCCGGTCGATCGCCCAGACCGCGGGACCGGGTATCGGCGGCCTTCTCGTGCAACTCATCGGCGCGGCCTCCGCGATCACCGCCGACGCCGCGAGCTTCGTCGGTTGTGCATTCCTCATTCGCAGCATCCGCGCCGAGGAACCGCCGGTCGAACGCGCGGACCAGAACACGACGCGCGTCCGCGCCCTGCTCGGCGAGATTCGCGAAGGCCTGAGCTACGTGCTGCGGCACC
>JBEQUF010000147.1:0-9622 GCA_040349295.1 Actinomycetota bacterium
CTCTTCTTCCACGGGCTCTCCGGCTCCGCGCTCGCGGGGGTCGCGCTCGCGGACGTCGGGATCTGCGGCGTCGGCACCTTCGTCGGCGCGACCGCCGTCGCGACCCGGGCGCGGGAGCTGCTCCTGCCGCTGCTCTTCCTGCCGCTCGCGATCCCGCTCGTCATCGGCGGCGTCGGTGCCTCCGTGGCCGCGTCGCCCGGCCGCTATCTCGGCTTTCTCGGCCTCTACGACCTGCTCTTCGCTCTGCTCTGCTGGGCTGCCTTCGAGTACGTGGTCGTCGAGTAGGCACAATCGGCTGATGCGGATCTCGCTGCCGCAGCTGGCGGTCCTCTCGTTCGTCCTCGTCTCGACGGCGCTCGCGCTCGTCTTCTTCGTCGCGCCGACCGACGCCGACCAGGGCTTCTCGCAGCGGATCTTCTACTTCCACGTCTCGATCGCGTTCACGGCGTACCTCTGCTTCGGCGTCGGCGCCTGGAAGGCGCTGCAGCACCTCTGGAAGCGCGCTCCGAACGCCGACCTCGAGAGCTACGTCGCCGTGCACCAGGGCGTCATCTTCGGCTCGCTCGTCCTCCTGACCGGGTCGATCTGGGCGAAGATCTCCTGGGGGCACTGGTGGGTCTGGAGCGAGAACCAGCTCGTGCTCTTCCTCGTGCTCTTCCTCTTCTACGCGGCGTACTTCATGCTCCGCTTCTCGGTCGACCCAGGCCCGCAGCGTGCGAACCTGAGCGCGGTCTACGCCCTCTTCGGCGTCGTGCTCGTGCCGGTCAGCTTCCTCGCGATCCGGCTCTCGCAGAGCCTGATCCACCCGCAGGTGTTCACCCGCCACGGCCCGAACTTCGGCGGCTGGATCCTCGTCACGTACGTCGTCTCGCAGGTCGCCGTGCTCGTGCTCGCGTACACGCTCTATCGCGTCGAGCTCGCCGGCAAGCGGCTCGACGCGCGCATCCGGGAGCTGCGGCTCGCATGACGACAGCCGAGAAGTACGTGACGGCGGCCTACTGCGTCGTCTTCGGGCTCGTGCTCCTCTACGTCGTGATCATCGCGCTGAAGGTGCAGCGGATGGAGCGCGAGGTGGACGAGCTGCGGAAGCGCAGCGATGGCTGAGCTCTTCTTCTGGCCGGCGCTCGTCCTGTACGGCGAGGCGGTGCTCGGCTATCTCGGCGAGGCGCGGCGGCCCGGGCTCGCCGGCTACGCGGCGATCTGGGGCGTCCGGCTCGGCTGGCTCGCACAGACGGCGCTGCTCGCGGTGCAGGCGGCGCGCGACGACGGCTTCCCGTGGGGGACGTGGGCCGGCTCGCTCAACCTCTTCGTCTGGTTCGTCGTCACGGCGTATCTCTTCTGGGGCAGCCGTCGCGCGTACAGGCTGCTCGGCGTCGCGGTCATGCCGCTCGCCGCGGTGCTGTTCGTCGTCGCGCGCGCGGGCGGCGGGACGAGCGCGGGCGCGACGAGCCGGTACGGCAACCTCTTCCTCGTCGTCCACGTCGGTCTCGTGCTCCTCGCGTTCGCCGGCTTCACGCTCATCGCCGCGCTGTCCGCGATCTACATCTGGCAGGAGCGGCGGCTGAAGAGCCGGGCGACGACGATCCTGCGCCGGCCGGCGCCGTCGCTCGCGACGCTCGACCACCTCTCGTTCCGGCTCGCGCTGGTCTCGCTGCCGGCGCTGACGCTCGGGATCGCGGTCGGCATCGGCCGGCTCGTGACGCGGGACGACTCGGTCGACGCGCTCGTCGTCGCGACCCTCGTCACGTGGGTCGTCTGGACGGGATACCTCGCCGCCAGGCTGCGCGGGCTCTCCGGACGCCGCGCGGCGTATCTCGCGCTCGCAGGCTTCGTCCTCGTCATCGTCGTCCGCCTCGCCCTGCCGGCGAGCCACTTCGCATGACGCATCTCGTCCTCGTCGGCACGTCGCACCACCACGCACCGGTCGAGCTGCGCGAGCAGGTCGCGTTCGATCTCGACGCCGCACACGACCTGGCGGCCGAGCTCGGCGAGGCCGTCGTGCTGTCGACGTGCAACCGCACCGAGATCTACGTCGCGACCGACGATGCGCCCGAGGCGGAGCGGCGAGCGGCCGAGGCGCTAGCGGACGCCGAGCACGTCCTGTACCGCCTGCGCGACCGCGCCGCGGCGCTGCATCTCTTCCGCGTCGCGGCGGGGCTCGACTCGCTCGTCCCCGGCGAGGGCGAGATCCTCGGCCAGGTGCGCAGCGCGTACGAGCATGGGACGCCGGGCATGCTCCTCGACCGCGTCTTCCGCCAGGCGCTGCACGCGGGACGGAAGGTGCGGGCGCAGACGGCGATCGGCGAGAGCCCCGCCTCCGTGTCGTCGGCTGCGGCGGCGCTCGCGGCACAGGTCTTCGGCGAGCTCGATGGCTGCCGGGTGCTGCTGATCGGCGCCGGCGAGGTCGGCGAGCAGGCGGCGCGGTCGCTGCGCGCGCGCGGCGCCGAGATCGTCCTGACGGCGAACAGCAAGACGGCGAGCGGCGAGCTCGGGTCGGCGCTCGCTCGCGCCGACGTCGTCGTCTCCGCGACGAGCACCACCGGCTACGTCCTCGACGCGGACACGGTCGAGCGTGCACGGGGGGGACGGCAGCTGCTGCTGATCGACCTCGCGGTGCCGCGCGACCTCGATCCGTCGATCCACCAGCTCGACGGCTGCTTCCTCTACGACATCGACGACCTGCAAGCGATCGTCGCCGAGACGCTGGCCGGACGCCGTAGCGAAGCCGAGCGGGCCGAGACGATCGTCGCCGGCGAAGCCGAGAAGTTCCACGAGTGGCACGCGTCGCTCGACGTCGTCCCCGCGATCATGTCGCTGCGCGCGCGTGCCGAGGAGATCCGCGAAGCGGAGCTGAAGAAGGCCGAGGGCGTGCTCGGCCGGCTCGACGAGTCGCAGCGCAGCGCCGTCGAGTCGCTGACGGCGCAGATCGTGAACAAGCTGCTGCACCTGCCGACGGTGCGGATGAAGCAGGCGGCCGCGGCAGCCGACGGCGTTCTCTATGCTGAGGCGGTGCGGCACCTCTTCGGTCTCGGCGAGGACGAGCGCTGAACGTCCCCTTGAATCTCAGGGTCAGGCCCTTGCCGCTGCAGGCTCCGACGGCGTTCGTGCGCGTGAAGCGCAGCGGCTCGCATCCGTGCGCGCCGGTCAAGAGGCGCTCCCGCTGTGCTGGTTCGCGTCGGCAGCCGCGGCAGTAGGCTCGCGCTCACGCAGGCGGAGCTCGCGGCGTCGCACCTGCGTGCACCCGGCGTCGAGATCGCGCTCGTCCCGATCACGACCGCGGGCGACAAGGACCGCACGAAGCCGTTCGGGCAGATCGGCTCGCGCGGCGTCTTCGTGAAGGAGCTGGAGGAGGCGCTACTCGAGGGGCGCATCGACGTCGCCGTCCATTCCGCGAAGGACATGACGTCGACCGACCCGACCGGGCTCGCAGTCGGCGCGTATCTCGAGCGCGACGACCCGCGCGACGCGCTCTGCGGCGCGGCGGCGATCGAGCCCGGCATGCGGATCGGCACCGCGTCGGCGCGCCGGCGCGCCCAGCTGCTCGCGCTCGAGCCGACGCTGTCGATCGAGCCGCTGCGCGGCAACATCGACACGCGGCTCCGGAAGCGCGGCGAGCGAGGCCTCGACGCGGTCGTCCTCGCCGCGTGCGGGCTCGACCGGCTCGGGCTCGCGCACGAGATCGGGGTGCGGCTCGACGCGGAGCGGATGCTCCCCGAGGCGGCGCAGGGCGCGCTGGCGCTCCAGGTCCGTGCGGACGAGCGGGAGCTCGTAGCGCACGTCGACGACGCCGAGACGCGGCGCCGGGTCGAGGCGGAGCGCGCGTGCGTCGCCGCGGTCGAAGGCGGCTGCCTCGCACCGGTTGCGGCGCATCACGACGGGACGACGCTCACGGCGCTGATCGCCGCCGAGGACGGCTCGTGGGTCGAGCGCCGCACGGGCGACGATCCCGCCGCCCTCGGACGGGAGCTGCTCGATGCGAGTCGTCGTCACGCGTGAGGAGCTCGTGCCGCGCCTCCGGGCGCTCGGTCACGATGCCGTCCTCTGCGAGCTGATCCGGTTCGAGCCGCTCGGCGACGAGCCGGTCGACGCCTCCGCCTACGACTGGCTGCTCGTCACGTCGCCGAACGGGGCGCGCGAGCTCGCGCGTCGCGGCGTGACCGCGAACCGGATCGCCGCGATCGGGCCGTCGACCGCGGCGGCGCTGCACGAGCACGGGCTGCACGCCGACGTCGTCGCGGAGACCTACTCGCAGGAGGGGCTGCGCGACGCGCTGCCGGCCGGCGAGTCGATGCTGCTCGCCGCCGCGGCGGGCGCGCGCCAGGGCGTGCTCGACGCCGACTTCCTGCCGCTCTACCGGACGATCGAGCTGGCGCCCGCGCCGCCCGACGGCGACGTGGCGCTCCTCCCGTCCGCGTCGAACGCCCGCGCGCTCGCCGCGACCGGCGCGCGTCTGCCCGTCGTCGCGATCGGCCCGCAGACGGCGGCGGCGGCGCAGGCGGTCGGCCTCGACGTCGTCGCGGTCGCGCATCCGCATACGCTCGACGGGCTCGTCGAGGCATTAGCGTCTCTCGCGTGGTGATCACGTTCCTCACCGACTTCGGCCTCGACGACGACTTCGTCGGCACCTGCCACGGCGTGATCGCACGGATCGCGCCGGACGTCCGCGTCATCGACATCACGCATGGGATCCGGCCGGGACGGGTGCTGCAGGGTGCGCTCCTGCTCGCGAACACGCTCGCGTACATGCCGGTCGGCGTCCATCTCGCGGTCGTCGACCCGGGCGTCGGCGGCCAGCGCCGACCGCTCGCGCTCCGCGACGCGTCGGGCCGCCTCTACGTCGGGCCGGACAACGGACTTCTGCTGCTCGCGGCCGAGCGGTACGGCGGCGTCGTCGACGCGCACGAGCTGGCGAACCCGGCCTACGCGCTCGAGCAGGTCTCGAGGACGTTCCACGGCCGCGACCTCTTCTCGCCGGCGGCGGCGCATCTCGCGCTCGGCGTCGAGCTCGGCGAGCTCGGGCCGCCGATCGACCCCGACGCCCTCGTCCACGTCGAGTTTCCCCGTCCGGCGGTCGACGGAGGTTCGATCGCCGCCGTCGTGCTCGCGGTCGACCGCTTCGGGAACGCGGCCCTCAACCTCACCCGCGACGACCTCGAGGCGGCGTCGATCGTGCCGGGGACGAAGGTCGAGGTCGACGCCCGCGGCAACAAGTGGTTCGCGGTCGCCGCGAGGACGTTCGGCGATGCCAGGGAGGGTGACCTGATCCTCTACGAGGACAGCTACCGGAACGTCGCGGTGGCCGTCTCGCGCGGCTCGGCGGCCCAGCTCCTCGGCCTCGACGAGGGCGGCGAACTGGTGCTGCGCGTCGACGCGCCATGAGCTAGGTTCCAGCCCACAGGCAGTTCGCGACACGGTTGCACCGGTCCGGACGTCTGCAGGCCCCGAGAGCACTTCGGTGTTGGCGGGGCCTTTTTCGTCCTCGTTTGAGCACCGCCGCGCTTCGCGATAGGGTGGGCGAGCGGGCGGCTCGCGCCCCCGTGGGAGGCGATGCAGCCTCGGTGTCGCGGAGGTTCGCGACCCCGGGGCTTTCGTGTTTTTCAAGACCGGCGTGGAACGGAGGTAGCAAGGTTGGAGGGACGCAAGAAGCGCACGGCTGCGGCGGCGGCCGTGGTGGTGGTCGCGATCGCGGCAATGCTCGCGGTCGGTGCGGGGGCAGGTCGGGCGGCGAAGACGGCGGCGTTCAAGGCCGCGTGGATCTACGTCGGGCCGCACCAGGACGGCGGCTGGTCGCAGGCGCACGACGAGGGTCGCCTGTACGTCCAGAAGGCCCTCGGCTCGAAGGTCGAGACCACCTACAAGGAGAACATCCCCGAGGGGCCGCAGGTCACGCAGGTGATCGACAGCCTCGTCAACGACGGCAACAAGATCATCTTCGGGACGTCGTACGGCTACCAGAAGTACTTCGCCCAGGCGGCGCTGAAGTACCCGGACGTGAAGTTCGAGATGGCGACCGGCACGATGCAGTCGAAGAACCTCGCCGAGTACTACGGCGCGGGTGAGGACGCGATCTTCCTCTCCGGCATGGCCGCGGGCGCCGCGACCAAGTCCGGCGTCGTCGGCTACGTCGCGGCCTTCGCGATCCCGGAGGTCATCCGGCACACGAACGCGTTCGCGCTCGGCGTGCGCACGACGCATCCCGGTGCGACAGTCAAGGTCGTCTGGACGAACTCGTGGTTCAACCCGTCGGCCGAGAAGAAGGCTGCGCAGAGCCTGAAGGCGGCGGGCGCCGACGTGATCGGCCAGAACGTCGACAGCCCGGCGGCCGGCGAGTACGCGAAGTCGGTCGGCCTTCCGTGGGTCGGCTACGACTCGGACTCGTCGAAGTTCGCGCCGAAGCAGTGGCTGACGGGCGCCGTCTACAACTGGGGGCCGTACTACCTGAGCCGCGTCAAGGCGGCGATGAACGGCACCTGGAAGACGGGCTTCTACTACGGGAGCCTGAAGGACGGCTTCACGAAGCTCGCGCCGTACGGCCCGCTCGTGTCGGCCTCGACCAAGGCGGCGATCGCCGCCAAGGAGAAGGCGATCGAGGCCGGGACCTACTCGGTGTTCGCGGGCCCGCTCTACGACCAGAAGGGGAAGCTGAAGGTGCCGAAGGGCCAGAAGCTCTCCGTCAAGCAGCTCTACGCGATCAACTGGCTCGTCCAGGGCGTGCAGGGAAGCGCCACGGGCTGATCCGTCACGGCCGGGAGGGGCTGCGCGCCCCTCCCGGCCCGATCGCCTCCATGCGATGTCGACGCCGACGCCGGCCGTCTCACTCCGCGGGATCACGAAGCGGTTCCCGGGCGTGGTCGCGAACGACCACGTCGACTTCGACGCCGCCGTCGGCGAGGTGCACGCGCTCCTCGGGGAGAACGGCGCCGGCAAGAGCACGCTGTCGAGCATCCTCACCGGCCTCTACCGGCCGGACGAGGGGACGATGGCCGTCTACGGCGAGCGGGTCGAGTTCCGGTCGCCGCGCGAGGCGCTCGAGGCCGGCATCTGCATGGTGCACCAGCACTTCCGCCTCGTGCCGACGTTCACGGTGGCCGAGAACGTCCTGCTCGGCGACCACCGGGCCGAAGGACGCGGCCTCTTCGTCCATCCCCGCGAGGTCGAGCAGCGGGTCGCGGAGCTCGGCGTCCGCTACGGGCTCGATGTCGATCCGCGCGCGCGCATCTGGCAGCTCTCGCTCGGCGAGCAGCAGCGTGTCGAGATCCTGAAGGCGCTCCATCGCGAAGCCCGCGTGCTCGTCCTCGACGAGCCGACGGCGGTGCTGACGCCGCAGGAGGCGGAGGGCCTCTTCGCGACCGTGCGCCGCATGGCGGACGAGGGCCGCACGATCATCTTCATCTCCCACAAGCTGAACGAGGTCACGGGTGTCGCCGACACGGTGACCGTGCTGCGCGAGGGCCGGACGGTCGCGACTGCGCCGGTCGCCGAGACGACGCCGCGCAGCCTCGCCTCGCTGATGGTCGGTCGCGAGATCGAGGGCGCGCGCCGGGTCGCGCGGACGGACGAGATCGGCCCGGTCGTGCTCGAGGTCGACGGCCTGCGCGTGCGCGGCGACCGCGGGAACGAGGCGGTTCGCGGCGTCAGCTTCTCGGTCGCGAGCGGCGAGATCGTCGCCGTTGCGGGCGTGGCGGGCAACGGCCAGCGCGAGCTTGCGGAGGCGATCGGCGGCATGCGCGCCTTCGACGCGGGATCGGTGGTGGCGGCCGGGCACCGCCTGCGCGGCGGCAACGCACGCGAGGCGATCCACGCAGGGATCGCGCACGTGCCCGAGGACCGCCTGCACACGGGGGTGGCCGCGAACCTGAGCGTCGCCTCGAACGTCGTCCTCAAGTCGTACCGCCACCGCCAGTCCCGCCGCGGCCCGCTGCTGCGGCTCGGCGCGATCCGCGAGCGTGCTGCCGCGCTGATGGAGCGATACGACGTGCGCGGGGCCGGCCCGCACGTCCCGGCGCGGCAGCTCTCGGGCGGCAACCTGCAGAAGGTCGTGCTGGGGCGCGAGTTCTCCGACACGCCCGCCGTGCTCGTGGCGGCGTCACCGACGCGCGGGCTCGACGTCTCGGCGTCGGAGGCCGTCCACCGCTACCTCCGCGAGGGCGCGGCGTCGGGGATGGGGATCCTGCTGATCGGCGAGGACCTGGACGAGATCCTCGCGCTCTCCGACCGCGTGCTCGTGATGTCGGGCGGCGCCGTCGTCGGCGAGCTCGATCCCGGCACCGCGACCCGCGAGGAGCTCGGGCTGCTGATGGCGGGAGCGGGCGCGTGATCCGGATCGAGCGGCGGCTCGAGCAGCCGCGGTACCTCCAGCTCGTCGTCCCGCTCGGCTCGGTCGTCGTCGCGTTCGCCGTCATGGCAATCGTGCTCGCCGCGACGCACCATCCGCCCGGGCACGTCTTCGCCAGGCTCTTCTCGTCCGCGTTCGGGAGCAGGCGCGCGCTCGACTCGACGCTCGTCTCGGCGACGCCGCTCGCGTTCACCGGCCTGTGCGCGGCCGTCGCCTTCCGCATGAACCTCTTCAACATCGGCGGGGAGGGACAGCTGTACATCGGCGCGATCATCGGCTCGGCGGTCGCGATCGCGCTCGGGCAGACGTCGCAGACGCTCACCGTCGTGCTGATGGTGCTCGCCGGCGCCGCGGGCGGGGCGCTCTTCGCGCTCATCCCCGGCGTGCTGCGGGCGTTCTTCTCGACGTACGAGATCATCACGTCGCTGATGCTCAACTACGTCGCGGCGCTCGTCCTCGACTACCTCATCTTCGACTCGCAGTCGTTCTGGCGCGACCTCTCGACACCCGACGCGCGCGTCTTCCCCCAGGGCAAGACGCTGCCGAACTCCGCGACCTGGCCGACGCTGCACGTCTCGCTCGTCTTCCCGCTCGGGCTGCTCGTCGCCGCCGCGATCGCGCTCGTCGTGCACGTGCTCTACACGCGCACGCGGTTCGGATTCGAGGTGCGCGTGATCGGTGACTCGCCGCGCGCCGCCGCCTATGCCGGTATGCGCACCCGGCGGACGATCCTGCTCGTGATGGCGCTCTCGGGTGCGATCGCCGGCGTCGGCGGCGCGAGTCAGGACGGCGACTTCCGGCACGTGCTCGACCCGCGCGGCCTGACGCAGGCGGGCTACGGCTATGCGGGCATCGTGATCGCGGCGCTCGCGCGCTACAACCCGTTCGCCGTGTGCCTCGTCGCGTTCGTGCTCGGCGGCGAGATCCTCATCCGCCACCGCGTGCTGTTGCGGCGCCATCCCGCCGAGGCGGCGGCGTGAACAACTCGATCCTCGTCGTCGTCCTCGCGTCCGCCGTGACCTACGGGACGCCGCTCGTCCACGCGGCGGTCGGCGAGCTCCTGGCCGAGCGCTCCGGCGTGCTCAACCTCGGTGTCGAGGGGATGATGCTCGCCGGCGCCGTGATGGGGTTCTGGGCGGTGCAGCGCGTGCACGGCTCGGGGCCGCTCGTGCTGCTGGCGGGCGTCGGTATCGCCGCGCTCGCGGGTGCGCTGATGGCGCTCATCCACGCCTTCCTCGTGATCACGCTGCGTGCGAACCAGATCGTCTCCGGGCTCGCGCTGACGAT
>JBEQUF010000148.1:0-2424 GCA_040349295.1 Actinomycetota bacterium
TGGGCATGCGCCACTTCGACGTGCAGATGATCGGCGGCATGGTCCTGCACGACGGCTCGATCTCCGAGATGCGCACCGGTGAGGGCAAGACGCTGACGGGGACGCTCCCCGCCGTCCTCAACTCGCTCGCCGGCAAGGGCGTCCACATCGTCACCGTCAACGACTACCTCGCGCGCCGCGACTGCGAGTGGATGTCGCCGATCTACGACGCGCTCGGCGTCAGCTACGGCGTCCTGCAGAACATGCAGCCGACGGAGGACAAGCGCGCCGCCTACGCCGCCGACCTCACGTACGGCACGAACTCCGAGTTCGGCTTCGACTACCTGCGCGACAACATGGCCGGCACGCTGGAGGACAAGGTCCAGCACGGCGGCCGCGACCTCGGCGAGGTCCGCACCGCGAAGGACCGGCTCGACCGCCGCTCGGCCGCGCACACGTTCGCGATCGTCGACGAGGTCGACAACATCCTGATCGACGAGGCGCGCACGCCGCTGATCATCTCGGGCGCGCCCGAGGAGGCCGGCGAGCTGTACGCGAGATTCGCCAGGCTCGCGCCGATGCTGACCCCGGGCAGAAGACCGGAAGGCCTCGATCCGCGCGCGAAGAAGGAGTTCGTCGCGGACTACGACTTCGAGTTCGACGAGAAGCACAGAACGGTCGCGATCACCGAGCGCGGTGTCGAGAAGGCGGAGCGCTTCCTCGGCATCGACCACCTCTACCGCGCCGAGAACGGCCATCTCGTCAACCACCTGATCCAGTCGCTGCGCGCCGAGGCGCTCTACAGACGCGACGTCGACTACGCCGTGATCGACGGCGAGGTCGCGATCATCGACGAGTTCACGGGCCGGATCCTCGAAGGCCGTCGCTGGTCGGAGGGCCTGCACCAGGCGATCGAGGCGAAGGAGGGGGTGAGCGTCACCGAGGAGAACCAGACGATGGCCACGGTGACCTACCAGAACTACTTCCGCCTCTACGACAAGCTCTCGGGCATGACCGGCACCGGCATCACCGAGGCGACCGAGTTCATGAAGATCTACAGACTCGGCGTCGTGCAGATCCCGACCAACCGGCCGATGATCCGCAAGGACCAGAACGACCAGGTCTTCAAGACCAAAGAGGGCAAGTGGCAGGCGGTCGTCGACGAGATCGTCGAGCGCAACGCGAGAGGGCAGCCGATCCTCGTCGGCACGATCTCCGTCGAGGTCTCCGAGGATCTCGGCGCGCGCCTGGCGCGTCAGGGCGTTCCGCACATCGTCCTCAACGCGAAGCCCGAGCACGCCGAGAAGGAAGGCGAGACGGTCGCCGAGGCCGGTCGCTCCGGCGCCGTCACGATCGCGACCAACATGGCCGGCCGCGGCGTCGACATCAAGCTCGGCGGCAACCCCGAGCACCTCGCGGCGCGCGAGCTCGTCAAGCTCGGCCTCGAGCCCGACGACCCCGACTACGACGAGCACCTCGCGAAGGTGCTGCCGGAGATCGAGCGGCGCGTCGCGGAGGACCGCGAGAAGGTCGTCGAGGCCGGCGGCCTCTACATCATCGGCACCGAGCGTCACGAGTCGCGCCGCATCGACAACCAGCTGCGCGGCCGCTCCGGCCGCCAGGGCGACCCGGGCGAGACGCGCTTCTACCTCTCCGCCGAGGACGACCTCGTGCGCCTGTTCGCCGGCGAGCGGATCTACAAGATCCTCGACCGCTTCGGCACCGTCGACGACGAGGGCAAGGAGGAGCCGATCGAGGCCGGCCTGCTCTCGAAGCAGATAGAGAAGGCGCAGAAGAAGGTCGAGGAGCAGAACTTCCTCATCCGCAAGCGCGTGCTCGACTACGACGACGTCATGAACGAGCAGCGCCGGATCGTCTACGCCTACCGCGACGAGGTCCTCGAAGGCCGCGACATGGGCGAGGAGGCGCGCGAGCAGATCACGCAGATGCTCGAGCGCACGATCGACGAGCTGACGCCCGGCGACTACATCGAGGACTGGGATCTCGACGGGCTGTTCGCGAGAGTGTCGGAGATATTCCCGCTCAGCTTCTCGCAGGGCAACCTGAACCCCGACTCGATCGAGCGCACGGAGCTGCACCGCGTCTTCAGCGAGGACGCGATGAAGCGCTACGACGAGCGCGAGACGGAGTTCGGCGAAGAGCTGATGCGCGTGCTGGAGCGCTACCTGCTGCTGCAGATCATCGATCAGCGCTGGCAGGAGCACCTCTACGACATGGACTACCTGCGCGAGGGCATCCACCTCCGCGGGTTCGCCCAGATCGAGCCGCTCGTCGCGTACAAGAACGAGGGCTTCACGCTCTTCCAGGACCTGATGAACACCATCTGGGCCGACTTCGCGCGGATGATCTTCAACGTCGACGTCCAGGTCGGCACCGGTGAGGAAGACCTCGAGGAGGCGCCCGAGGAGGCGCTGCCGCAGGCGC
>JBEQUF010000150.1:0-6276 GCA_040349295.1 Actinomycetota bacterium
CCCAGGAGATCGGTCTCGCCCTCGATGAGGCGGCACTTGTACGGGCCGGCCCGCAGGTGCCCGCTGCGGTTCCAGCGACGGTTGAACTGCTGTGCGTACATGCCGAAGAGCCGGTGCATCCCGTTCTGCAGCGCGTTTTCGGGCAGGTCGAGCATGAGATGGAAGTGCGTCGGCATCAGAACGAACGCCGCGCACCTCCAGCCGTAGCGCGTGCTCGTATCCGCGAGCCGGTTGCAGAAGTCGGTGCGATCGACGTCGTCCTTGAACATTGCGACAGGGCCGGCCGTCCGTCGCCAGACGTGGTAGATGCCGGCGTAGATCGTGCCTCGATTCGGCCCTGACATGCCGTAAGGCTGCCGCGCAGTTCGTCACGACTCAGTGAATTGGCGAAGTTGCGCGACAGATGCGACATCTCGTTCACGGGGGTGACCCCCTTTAGTTCTGCCGGTGGCGGGTGCGTGCCCGGGCGTCCTTCGAGATCTGGCCCCACCGCTTCCGCTCCTCCTTCCGCAGGCGCGCGTCGGTTCGGCGCGCGATGGAGGCGAGCTCACGCTGCAGCTTCTGCCACGACGCATAGCGCTCGCGCGCGAGCGAGCCGTCGGCGAGCGCGCTCCGCACGGCGCACCCAGGCTCCGTCCGGTGCTCGCAGTCGTTGAAGCGGCACTGTGCGGCCAGCTCCTCCACGTCGGAGAACGCCTCGTCGAACGCCTCGTCCGACGCGACGCCGAGCTGCAGCTCGCGGATTCCCGGCGTGTCGATCACGAGCCCGCCGCCCGGCAGCAACAGCAGCTGCCGCGACGTCGTCGTGTGCATGCCCTCGTCGTCGTCGGCACGCGTCTC
This sequence comes from Actinomycetota bacterium, assembly GCA_040349295.1. Classification (GTDB taxonomy): domain Bacteria; phylum Actinomycetota; class Thermoleophilia; order Gaiellales; family Gaiellaceae; genus Palsa-739. The sequence goes on from JBEQUF010000150.1 coordinate 841, forward strand.
CTGCGTCACCATCACCTCGCTGCCGAGCCACCGGTTCACGAGCGTCGACTTGCCGACACCGGACGACCCGATCAACACCGCCGTCCGGCCCGCGGCGACGCGCGCACGCACACCGTCGACGCCGTCGCCCGAGACGGACGACACGACGTGCACGGGGACGCCGAGCGCCACCGACTCCACCTCGAGCACCATGTCGGACACGTCGTCGAACCGGTCGGCCTTCGTCAGCACGATCTCCGGCGAGGCGCCGCTCTCCCAGATCGTCACGAGATACCGCTCCAGCCGGCGCGGCTCGAGATCCGGCCCGAGCGACGTGACGACGAACGCGACGTCGACGTTCGCGGCGAGCGTCTGCGGACGGGACGTCAGACCGGCCGACGTCCGCACGAGCGCGGAACGCCGCGGCAGCACGGAACGGATCAGCCCGTCCGACAGCCCGACCCAGTCGCCGACCGCGACGTCGACCTCGTCGTAATGCGCCATGCGGCCCGGCAGCCGCGTCCTGATCGCGGCGCCGCCCTCGCACAGCACGTCGAATGCGGCGCGATGCGCCGCGGCGACACGACCGGGTCGCAGACCAGGCTCCAACTCTGCGGCGAGCTCCGGCGTCCAGCCGAGCTCGTCCAATGACAACTCCGACAACTCGAGCTCCTTCGAGAACAGGGAACGGAAAGACGGACGGCGCGGCGACGCCGTCTCCCGAAGGAGCGAATGTCCGCCGCGCGGGCTAGTCGGTCGCGGAAACGGCGACCGAGGAGGCGGCAAGCACAGTCATCATCGAACGACCTCCTCTCGCGGACAACGGAACGCCGAGCACCTTACCGGACGTACCCGACGCGCGCCAGCGCGCGCAGCGCACGCACGTACCCCGGGACGAGCGACGCGGGCACCGGCCCGGCGGGCAGCTCGACGACGAACGACGCCGAATCGGCGAACGCATGGTTCTGCCAGTTCGACTCGGTGCCGTACGGCCACATCCAGTCGCGGTACGGGAGCACACCGTCGAGCAGCGCCGCGAACCGGCGCGCCGTCGCCCGCGAGTGCCCCCACGCGCGCACGACGTCCTCGTGCTGATGGAAGACGATCGTCACCGCCGGCTGCAGCGCCCGCACGAGCGACACGACGTAGCGCGACTCGGGCTCCGACAACGCATGCGGGCCGGAGTACTGCAGGGAGCCGGGCCGGCCGATCCGCGCCCAGTTCGACGGGAAGTTCCGGTTCAGGTCGACGCCGTGCGCATTGCCCCGCGCGCCCGACCCGAGGCAGCCGTCGGGGTTCACCGCCGGCACGACGACGATCTCGGCCCCGCGCTCGGCGCCGGCGGCGACGAGCGCCCGCGTGATCGCCATCCCGGCCGTCTCGTTCCCGTGGATGCAGCCGACGACGAGCAGCCGGTGCGCAGGCGGCGCGGAGCCGAGCACGACCGGCCGGATCGCCCGCCCCTGGACCGAATGGCCGACCGGCAGGGCCGCCATGAGTGCCATCAGCACGCGGAGCACCGGCATACTCCAGCACATGAATCCACGCGCACTCGCAGTCGTGCTGCTCATCGCCGTCGCGCTCCTCGCGGGCTGCGGCGGAGGCACGAGCACGAAGACCAGCGGCAAGAAGCCCTATGTCGTGCTCGTCACCGACATCGGCCAGCTCAACGACCACGGCTTCAACCAGCTCGCCTACGCCGGTCTGAAGCGGGCGATCGCGAAGCTCGGCATCAAGGGCGACGTCTTCCAGTCGCCGTCCTCGAGCGACTACATCCCGAATCTCACGACGGCGGCCCGCAAGGGCGCCGACCTCGTCGTCTCCGTCGGCTTCGACCAGGCGAACTCGATCGCGCGCGTCGCCGGGCAGTTCCCGAAGACGCACTTTGCGATCATCGACGTCGACTGGAACGACCTGCCCGGCCACCCGAAGAACGTCGAAGGGCTCATCTTCACCGAGCAGCAGGTCGGCTACCTCGCGGGCTACCTCGCCGGTCTGATGGAGAAGAACAGCAAGGGCCACAACACGATCGGCTCCGTCGGCGGCGAGAAGCAGCCGCCGGTCGACCGCTACATCGCCGGCTACCAGGCGGGCGCAAAGGCCGCCGATCCGACGATCACGCTGCTCAACGGCTACAGCCAGGAATGGGTCGACCAGGCGAAGTGCAAGACGCTCGCGCTGAACCAGATCGATGCCGGCGCGAACATCGTGTTCCAGGTCGCCGGCGGCTGCGGCCTCGGCGTGCTCGACGCCGCGAAGCAGACGAACACGTGGGGGATCGGCGTCGACGCCGACCAGTCCTACCTCGGCCCGCAGGTGCTGACGAGCGCCGAGAAGGGCGTCGACACCTCCGTCTACGCCACCGTCCAGCAGGTGCTCGAGGGCAAGTTCAAGGGCGGGACGAACAGCGTCTTCAGCCTCGCGAACGACGGCGTCCGGCTCGGCAAGATCAGCCCGAAGGTGCCGAAGGCGTACGTCGCCAAGGTGCGGGCGATCGCCAAGCAGATCGCGAGCGGGAAGCTGGCCGACATCCCGACCACCGTCAGCGCCGGATGAGCCCGCGCCTGACCGATGCGCAGAAGGCCCTCTTCGAGGCGCCGAACTACGCGGTCGTGACGACGCTCCGGCCGGACGGGAGCCCGCACAGCACCGTCGTCTGGATCGAGCTCGACGAGGACGGCGTGCCGGCGTTCAACACCACGACGGCCCGCGTCAAAGGAGAGAACCTGAGCGCCGACCCGCGCGTCGCGGTGCTCGTCGTCCAGGGCGGCGACTTCTACCGCTGGGTCTCGGTCGACGGCGACGTCGAGCTGACCCTGGACGGCGCCGAGGAGCAGATCGACCGGCTCAGCCACAAGTACGACGACAAGCCGTGGACGTACGTGGAAGGGCAGGAGCGCGTCACGGTGCGCGTCCTGCCCCGTCACGTCACCGAGTACGGCCTCTAGATCGCCGCGAGGATCTCCTGCGCCGCGCGGGCGCCCTCGGCCGCAGCTCCCTCCATGTACCCCTGGAAGTCCTGCGAGCAGTGCTCGCCGGCGAAGTGGACGTTGCCCTGCGGCACGCCCTCGTAGCCGGAGAACGCCGTGTACTGCCCGACGCGCCAGTAGGAGTACGAGCAGTTGAGGAGCGGGTCGCGGTACGGCGTCGAGAGCGACGCCTTGCCGTTCCACTGCGCGGTGATCCCCGGGAACACGGTCTCGAGCCGCCCGAGCGTCTGCCGTGCGTACGCCCCGACGCGCGGGTCGCTGCTCGCGTTCGAGTAGGGCGCCGCCGGACGGAACGCGCCCGCGACGTCGCCGCCCGCGTACTGGACGAGGATGCCCGTCTAGCCCGCCTGCGCGCGCGTCACGTCCCACGCGTTCTGGACGCCGAGGTCGGTGTACGTGCCGCCGGTCGAGCCCTGCGCGTTCCAGACGCGGCTGCGGAACTGCATGTTCAGCTTCGCGTTGCGGCCGGCGCCGAGCTGCGCGATCGCCGTCTTCTTCAGGCTGTCGAAGCCCGCCCGGCTGTAGTCGAGCGTCCGGAGCACCGCGAAGGGCAGCGCGAGGATCACGTGGTCGGCCGTCACGGTCTCCGTCCGCCCCGGCGTCGAGAAGGTCAGCGAGACGCTGCCGTCGCCGTTCGTCGCGACGGCCTGCATCGACCAGCCGAGGTTGATCGTCTGGGCGCCGAGCTGGCTCGCGATCGCCTGCGGCAGCTGCTCGTTGCCGCCCGCGATGTGGAACCGCTCGTCGGACTCGCCGAAGAGCTCGAGCGTCCTGGGTCGAGTAGCCGAGCAGGTAGATGAGGTTGAGCGACGCCTGGTCGGTCGTCTCGGCGCCGTACTCCTCGTTGTAGGCGGCGTCGAGCAGCCGGCCGAGTGGCGCGCGGTGCCCGCCCGGGACGTAGGCCTCGATCCAGTCGTAGACGGACATGTGGTCGAACTGCTGCCCCGCGGCGGTCGAGCTGTCGTACGTCGTCGGGTAACCGGCGGCGTCGATCTGGCCCTTGAGCGTCTTGTGCACCGGCACGAAGTCGGCGTCGGCCTGGTCGACCGGGTACGGATGGCCGAGGAAGTAGAAGGTGTCGTCCGTCCCGGGCGGCTGTGCGGCGAGCAGGTCGTCGAGCTGGAGCTTGAACCTGCGGGCGAGCCGGCGGACCGTGTGGTGCCCGGTGTCGATCAGCTCGCCGCAGAATTCCGACACCTGCCCGTTCGACCAGTAGCCGCTCGTGTCGGAGTGCATGCGGCCGCCGATCCGGGAGCCGGCCTCGTAGATCGCCGACGGGAAGCCGGCGTCGGCGAGCGTGAGGGCTGCGTTCAGGCCGGCGATGCCGCCACCGACGATCGCGATGCGCGGCGTCGAGGCGGCCCGCGCGCGCTCGGCGAGGAACGCCGGGCCGGCGACCGCGCCCAGCGAGACCACGGCGCTCTTCTTGAGGAAGTCGCCGCGGGTGAATGCCTGCTCGCCCGCGCCACGCACCTCGGCGGGCGAGACTCCCAGCCGGTCGGCTTCGCGGTGCTCGGCCGCGAGCCGCCGGAGGGCACGGAGAAGCGGTGTCCTTGCCATGCGAGCGAACATCTGCAATCCGCGAACCGAAGTCAAGTCGATTGACGGAATACGCAGTCCCTTGCTACGAATCCCTACGCGTTGCGTAGCCCGGATGCTCAGCCGCTGAGATTCCCGCGCCAGGCTCGCGGCGCCGTCACCTCGGCCAGCCGGGTCGACGACCTCGACCGCGCGATCATCGAGGCGCTCCAGGAGAACGGCCGCGAGAGCTTCCGGCGGATCGCGTCGCGGCTGAACGTGAGCGAGGGAACCGTCCGCGCACGGTACGCGCGCCTGACGAGCGAGGGGATCCTCCAGGTCGTCGCGGTCACGAACCCGCTCGGCCTCGGCTTCGACCAGGCGCTGATCGGCGTCAAGACGAACGGCCCGCCGAGCGGCGTCGCCGACGAGATCGCCCGCTGGGCGGAGGCCGACTACGTCGTCGTCACGGCCGGCCGCTTCGACCTCGTCGTCGAGGTGGTGACGCGCGACCGCGAGAACCTGCTCGAGCTGACGAACCGGATGCGCGCGCTCGACAGCGTCGTCTCGACCGAGACCTTCTTCTACCTCGAGATGTGGAAGCAGCTCTACGACTGGGGGGCACGCGGATGACGGTCGACCTTCGCCGGGCGGCCAGAGAGCACCTGTGGCTGCACTTCACGCGCATGCACGGCCACGAGCCGCCGATCATCGTGCGCGGCGAGGGCTGCTACCTCTACGACGACCAAGGCAACCGCTATCTCGACGCGCTGGCCGGCCTCTTCACGGTGCAGGTCGGATACTCGTACGGCGAGGAGATGGGCCAGGCGGCGCTCGAGCAGATGCGCGAGCTGCCGTTCTACACGAACTGGTCGTACGCGCACCCACGGGCGATCGAGCTCGCGCACGAGATCGCGCAGCTGACGCCGGGCGACCTCAACCGGGTCTT
>JBEQUF010000168.1:0-8324 GCA_040349295.1 Actinomycetota bacterium
GCGCCTGCAGGCCGGGCTTCTGCGTGCGCGCGAGCGTGCGCAGGCCGGCGATCGCGAGCGAACGATTCTCGTCGAGCAGCGGCACGACGTCGGCGATCGTCGCGAGCGCGACGAGGTCGAGGTGCCGGCGCGGGATCTCGTCGTCGACGCCGAACAGCGCCTGGCCGAGCTTGAAGACGACGCCGGTGCCGCAGAGCTCCGGGAACGGATAGTCGGACGGCCGCGTCGCCACGACCGGGCAGTCCGGCAGCGCGTCGCCGGGCCGGTGATGGTCGGTGACGATCACCTCGAGGCCCCGCGCCTTCGCCTCGGCCACCTCCGCCACGGCCGTGATGCCGCAGTCGACCGTCAGCACGAGGCCGCAGCCCTCGTCGGCGAGCCGCTCGAGCGTCGACGCGCTGACGCCGTAGCCCTCGTCGAAGCGGCTCGGCAGATGCCAGTCGACGGTCGCCCCCAGCTCGCGCAGGAGCAGGACGGCGAGCGCGGTCGCGCTGATCCCGTCGACGTCGTAGTCGCCGTGGACGCAGATGCGCCGCCCCTCGCGGACGGCGGCGCGGATGCGGTCGACCGCGACCTGCATGTCGCCGAGCAGGAACGGGTCGTGCGAGAGCCACTCCCCGGCCAGGAACGCCCGCGCCTCCGCGGGATCGGTGAAGCCGCGCCTGACGAGCACGCCGGCCGTCAACCCGCTGATTCCCAGCGATGCCGCAAGCCGCGCCTGCACGTCGTGCGGGCTCGGACTGAGCGTCCAGGTGCCCTCGTGCATCGTGTTGCCACGCTACGGTCCCCGTCGGACGGCACAGTCGGACGCGCCAGTGAAAGAGCTCTTTCTCCTCGATCCCGCGGTCACGTTCCTCAACCACGGCTCGTTCGGCGCCTGCCCGCGGCCCGTGTTCGAGGTCTACCAGCGCTGGCAGCGCGAGCTCGAGCTCGAGCCAGTGGACTTCATCGCCCGCAGGCTGCCGGGGCTGCTCGCGGAGGCTCGCGCCGCCCTCGGCGAGTACGTCGGCGCGGACGCCGGCGACCTGACCTTCGTCCCGAACGCCACAACCGGCGTGAACATGGCGGCCGCCGCGCTCGCCCTGACCGCCGAGGACGAGGTGCTCGCGACCGACCTCGAGTACGCCGCGTGCGACTTCACCTGGGAGCGCACGCCCGCGCGCTACGTCCGGGCGCCGCTCGACGAGCTGTTCGAGCACGTCACCGAGCGCACGCGCGTCCTCTTCGTCTCGCACATCACCTCCGAGACCGGGTTGCTCCTCCCCGTCGCGCAGCTCGTCGCGCGCGGCAAGGAGCTCGGGCTCACCGTCGTCGTCGACGGCGCCCACGCACCGGCGCACGCGCCGCTCGACCTGCGCGGGCTCGGCGCCGACTTCTACGCCGGCAACTGCCACAAGTGGCTCTGCGCACCGAAAGGCGCCGGTTTCCTCTGGGTCGCGCCCGGATGGCAGGAGCGCGTCTCGGGCGCGATCGTCTCGTGGGGGCAAGACACCTTCCTCGAGCGCACCGAGCTGCAGGGCACGCGCGACAGCGCCGCGTACCTCTCGGTACCCGCGGCGATCGACTTCGTCCGCGAGCACGACGACGTCGAGCGGAGCGTCGCGCTCTGTCGCGACGCGCGCCGCGAGCTGTGCGACCTGACCGGCCTGCCGCCGATCGCGCCCGAGGAGATGGTGCTGCGGATGGCGAGCTTCCGCGTCCCGGACGCAGAGCGCATCGCGCGCGCGCTCTGGGAGGAGCATCGCGTCGAGATCCCGTGGATGCGCAACGACCTGCTGCGCCTCTCGTGCGCCATGTACACCGACCGCGAGGACGTCGAGCGGCTGCTCGACGCCCTCGCGAAGGAGCTCAGAACTTCCCGCAGCCCTGCGTGATCGCAAGGCCGACGAGCGGCCGCAGCTCGGCCCCGTTCTGCAGCGCACCCATCGTCGTCTTCACGGGGTTCCAGAAGCCGACGCCGGCGATCGACGCGTGGGCTCCGAGGATCTGCCACTGCGGCGTCACCGCCGGGCAGTTGGACAGGAAGTGCGTGCGTGCGCCGACCAGCGCCGTGCGGAGCGTCTTGTTCGACGTCATGCACGAGGCCGACGGCAGGTACGCGTCCATGTACGTCGAGCTCGGGATGTCGTAGAGCTCGAGCACGACCTCGCCGTTCGACGCGAGGCGGTACCGCTCGATCACGACGTCCGCGAGCTTCCACACCTGCTTCGTGAACGACGTCGTCCGCGACGCCGTGACGCGCGCCGGCGCCGTCAGCTTCGCGATGTCGGCGATCGTCGTCGCCTTCGGATTCCAGTTGACGCCCTTGCCGTTGTCGGCCAGCGTCATCTGCTTCCAGAGCGTCCCCCCGCACTGCGGGCCGGGCGCCGCCCCGGCGCCCTGAGCAGCGAGAAACGCGGCGAACGCCGCCGTCGCGGCTGCCAGAACGATTCGCATTGTCCCCTCCATGGCTCGATGTCGAGCCGCAGCGGGGTGATTATCGACCGCGCCGCCGGACGGCGCTATCCCTCGCGCGGGAGCTTCACGCCGAGGAACGAGAGGAGCGCGATCAGCGCGATGCCCGCAACCCAGAGCGCGAGCACGAGCTTGGGGCGCCGGCTCTCGCGCAGGCTCTGGATCGCCACCTTTCCCCAGAGGACGAGCAGCCCGGCGACGGCGGCGAAGCCGACGACGATCACCGGCGCGAGATAGATGGCGCGCTCGAGCGGCCACCCCATGAGGGCGGCCGTCGCGGCGACCATCGCGCAGACGGCGACACCCATGATCGGCAGGCGGAGCGAACGCACAGGGCCAGGGTACGCTGCGGCGATGGAGGTCGCCGGGAACTACGAATCGGGCGACGACTACACGGTCGTCTTCCTCGGCTACCGGTTCAGCTTCAACGCGGAGGATTTCGAGGAGCGCGTGATCGCAGCCGCCGTCAAGCTCGGCCTCCTGGAGGGGAACGAGCTCGACGACGACGAGACGGCCGACCTGGTCGAGCTCGTCGAGCGCGAGTCCATCGACGAAGCGCGCAGCGAGCTCGGCCGCTATCTCGTTCGCCACTGGCAGCAGCTCTCCCTCGTCGAAGGCGAGGAGCTCGTCTACTGGCTGCGCAAGCTCGTCTTCCGCGGCGCCTGGCTCGACCAGCGGGTGAAGGAAGGGAAGCTCGAGGTCTCGTTCGACGAGCTCGAGTCCGAGTTCGCCTACCACGACCCCGGCGGCGGCCGTGCACTGCTCGAGCTCCTGCCGACGCCGTCGTGGCGCTCGGTGCAGTACCGCCGATGAAGTGGTACGCGGCGGCCGGACCCGCCTACCTGGCGGCGCTGCTCGCCGTCGACACGCAGGTCGGCCGCGGCGGCCAGTATGCGCTCGGCGCGCTGACGTGGCTCGTCCTGCTGGCCGCGCTGATCCCGCTGCCGGCCCTCGCCCGCGCGCAGGCGCTCGGGGTCGTCGCATTCGCGACCGTCGGCGAGGTGACCGGCTCGCTCGTCTGGGGCGTCTACCGCTACCGGTTGCACAACCTGCCGCTCTTCATCCCGCCCGCGCACGGGATCGTCTACCTGAGCGGCCTCGCCCTCGTCGGCGTCGTCTCGTCGCGGGTGCTCGTGACAGCCGCAGCGATCGGCTCGGTGACGTGGGGCGCGCTCGGCCTCGGCGTCCTGCCGCGGCTCGACGTCGCGGGCGCAGTCGGCGTCCCGCTCCTCTGCGTCTTCCTCTGGCGCTCGCGCTCGCGCGCGGTCTACGCGGGCGTCTTCCTCGTCGTCGGCGCGCTCGAGCTGTACGGGACGTCGATCGGCACATGGCACTGGGCGCGCGAGCTGCCCGGGCTCGGCATCCCCGACGGCAACCCGCCGAGCGGCGTCGCGAGCGGCTACGTCTGGTTCGACGTGATGGCGATGCTCGTCGCGCCGTACGCCGTCGCACTCGTGCGCGATGAGTTCCGCCGGCCCGCCGAGTCTCTCGGAGCATGAAGCTTCTCCTCACCTCAGCCGGCATCAAGAACGCGAGCATCCACGCCGCCCTCCTCGAGCTGCTCGGCAAGCCGATCGCCGAGTGCGACGCCCTCTGCATCCCGACAGGCCTCTACGCGCACCCCTGGGCCGGACCACGGCAGGCGTGGCGGTTCGTGAGCGCGGAGGAGCCAGAGTGCCCGATGGTCGGGCTCGGCTGGAAGTCGGTCGGCGTGCTCGAGCTGACGGCGCTGCCGAGTCTCCCCGAGGCACGGTGGCGCGGCTGGATCGAGCGGACCGACGTCCTCCTCTGCGACGGCGGCGACGCCGCGTACATCGCGCATTGGCTGCGCGCCTCCGGCCTCGCGGAGCTGCTGCCGACGATGCCCGAGAAGGTCTGGGTCGGACTCAGCGCCGGCAGCATGGTGATGACGCCCCGGATCGGAGAGGAGTTCCTCACCTGGGAGTCGTCGGCCGGCGACACGACGCTCGGCGTCGTCGACTCCTCGATCTTCCCGCACCTGAACCACCCTGACCTGCCCGACAACACGCTCGCCGCCGCCGAGCGCTGGGCGGCGGCGATGCCGGGCCCGGCGTACGCGATCGACGACGAGACGGCCTTCACGGTCGTCGGCGGCGAGGTCGCGGTCGTCTCGGAAGGCGAGTGGAAGCTGCTCAGGGCGTGAAGCTGCTCCTCACGTCGAGCGGCGTCACGAACGCGAGCATCCGCAACGCGCTCGTCGAGCTGCTCGGCAAGCCGATCGCCGAGTGCGACGCCCTCTGCATCCCGACCGGCGTCGAGCCGTTCCCGGGCGGCCCATCCCATGTCTACGAGTTCATCGCCGGAGCCCACGCCGACCGGATGTGCGGGCTCGGCTGGAGGTCGCTGGGCGTCCTCGAGCTCACCGCTCTGCCGAGCATCAGACGCGAGCACTGGGTGCGCGCGGTCGAGGAGGCCGACGCGCTCCTTGTCTGGGGCGGCAGCCCGCTGTACCTCTGCTACTGGCTGCACCGGTCGGGGCTGGCCGATCTCCTCCCGTCCCTCGACGCCGTCTACGTCGGCACGAGCGGCGGGGCGATGGTGGCGGCGCCCGACTTCGGCGGTGCGCGGTACGACGACAGCGAGCCGCTGACCGGGAGCGACGACGCGCTCGGGCTCGTCGATTTCTCGGTGTTCCCGCATCTCGAGCGCGAGGGCATGCCCAACACGACGCTCGAGCACGTCGAGCGCTGGGCGGCCGGCCTCTCGTGCCCGGCGTACGCGATCGACGACCAGACAGCGATCTCCGTCGTCGACGGCGTCGTCGAGGTCGTCTCGGAGGGGGAGTGGCGGCTGTTCCCCGGGCAGGCCTAGCGGCGAACCTGCCGAACTCTCATCTCATCTTCACGGTCGCCACATAGCTTCGCCCCGATGCGAGGGCACAGACTGCGGACGCTTCTTCTCGTCGGCGCGACGGCCGGGCTGGCCTGCGCCGTCGCTGCAACCGCCGGCAGCGCGCGCGCCGTGGCGCGCGTACGCGCCTCGAAGCGCCTCAACGTCGTCGTCATCCTGAGCGACGACGAGCGCCTCGACGGCAGCAAGGTGATGAAGGACGTGAGCCGGCTCCTCGCCGGCCACGGGATCACCTTCACCGACTACCACGTCACGACGTCGGAGTGCGGTCCGTCGCGCGCGAGCATCCTGACCGGGCAGTACTCGCATCACACCGGCGTGCTCGACAACTTCGGGCGGCACAGCTACCCGGCGTTCGACAAGCAGTCGAACCTCGCTGTCTGGCTGCACCGCAAGGGCTACCAGACGGCGCTCGTCGGCAAGTACCTCAACGACTATACGAAGTACGGGCACAACGAGATCCCGCCCGGCTGGGACGACTGGCAGGTCATGGACAGCGTCCCGATGGAGGAGTACTACAACTACTCGATCAACGACAACGGCCGCCTCGAGCACTACGGCGACGCGCCGCAGGACTACTCGACGACCGTGCTGACGAAGAAGGCCGTCGACTTCATCCATCGCGCGCGCAAGCCGTTCTTCCTCTACTTCGCGCCGATCGCACCGCACCTCCCGGCGATCCCGGCCAAGCAGGATCAGGGGAAGCTCGAGAACATCGCGCCGCTCAACACGCCGTCCGTCAACGAAGCCGACATCGGCGACAAGCCGTGGCGCGCGTGGCACCGCGACCTGCTCAAAGCCGCGGCCGACCTCTACCACGACCACGTCCGCGTACGTCAGCTCGAGTCGCTGCTGTCACTCGACCGTTCGGTGAAGCAGGTCGTGAGCGCGCTGCGCGGCCGGCACGAGCTGAACAACACGGTCATCGTCTACACGAGCGACAACGGCTTCCTCTGGGGCGAGCACCGGCTCGGGGGCAAGATCTGGCCGTACGAGGAGTCGACGCACGTGCCGCTCGTCGTGCGCACGCCATGGACCCACGGACGCAGCTTCGATCGCAAGGCGGTGCTGAACATCGACCTCGCGCCGACGATCAGCGCGCTCGCCGGCGTGAAGCCCCCGGCGAAGATGGACGGCCGCAGCTTCGTCCCGCTGCTGCACGGCGAACGCGTCCCGTGGCGCAAGAGCTTCCTCGTCGAGTACCTCGGCCGCAACCTGCTGCCTGTCGGCGGACCGCCGCCGTACGTCGCGGTGCACACGGATCGCTACCTCTACATCGAGTACCGCAACGGCTGGCGCGAGCTCTACGACCTGCGACACGACCCGTGGGAGCTCGACAACGTCGCGGACGCGAAGTCCTATGCATCGGTTCGCGCCGAGCTGCACACGCTGCTGCACCGGCTGTACGACGCGCCGGCGACGCATTCGTCAGCGGCGTAGCGCCTCGGGCACGGCTTCGCAGGTCACGAGACCGCTCTCGCCCGTCAGCTCGTCGACGATGTCGAACCAGCGCCGGATCGCGTCAGGCTCGTCGACGATCGTCGTGACGACGGGTACGCGGCGCCGCAGCCGGAACAGGCGGTCGCCGTGCGGCTCGTGCTCGCCGGAGAAGCCCCAGATGCCGCGCACCGAGGTCGCGCCGCCGGCCCGCTGCTCCCGCAGGCGGCGGATCAGCTGGACGTACACGGGATGGCCGTCGTGCTGCGCCTGCTCGCTCACGTAGACCATGAGCTTCTGCCAGCCGGCGGCAGGCGTCTCGTCCGGCCGCGCAAGCAGCTCGCCGTCGCGCTTGCAGATCCGGACGCGCTCGAGCGTCGCGACCGGCTCGCGGACGAGGCCGTCGAGCTCGCCGAGCCCACGGCGCACGGCGTCGGCGGTGCCGACGCCGATCACGAGCAAGGGCACGCCGCTGTTGCGCGAGAAGAACCGTGCACGCCGGCGCTGCCCGTGCACCGTGCCGTCGACGCCGAGGAGCACGGTCGCGCCGGCGAGACCGGCGCGACGCAGGCGCCCGACGACCTCGACGTACGGCTCGTCGCGGCCGAGATAGAGGGTCAGCTTCACCGGGTCGTGCATCTCCACCCCGGCGAGCGCGCCGCGCAGGAGCGTCGCCCGCTCCGTCGTGATCAGACCGCCGCGGAGCACCGACGAGACCTCGGGGAGCAGTGCGTCGATCACCGCCGGCTCGGCGACCGCCACCGCGGCGAGCGGCAGATCCTCCGACAGGGTCAGGAACCGGTCTGTTCGCAGCTGGTGCTCGACGCCGAAGCCCTCCACCCCGCGCAGGAGCGACGAGGCCAGGACCTGTCGCTTCTCGAAGAGGTCGAAGAGCAGGTCGGAGAGAAGCGCGCCGGCGACGCGGTCGGACTCGCCGAAGTAGACGGTCAGCTTCGCGCAGTCCGCGCTCACAAGAGGCTCCCGATCGCCCAGCCGAGCGCCGCCGCGCCGAGACCCGCGGCGAAGGAGGCCGCGACGTTCGTGGCGGCCAGCCGCCCGTCGCCGTCCTCGCCGAGCCGCTCGGTCTCGAGCATCCAGGTGGAGAAGGTCGTGAACGATCCGAGCGCGCCGGTGCCGACGAGGAAGAGCGCGTCGCCGCCGACGTCGGCGCCCTTCAGCAGGCCGAGGACGAACGCGCCCGCCACGTTCACGCTCAGCGTTCCGAACGGGAACTCACCCGCTGCCCGCCGTTGCACGAGCCCGTCGAGCTCGAAGCGGGCGATCGCGCCGAGGCCACCGACGGCCGCCATGCCCGCCCAGACGAGGACGCTCATGCGATCCTCGCGCGCCGGGTGAGCGCGCTCGCGAGGTGCACTGCGAGCAGGCCGGCGGCAAGGCTCGCCAGCAGATAGACGGCGGCGAGCGCGACGTGACCGTGCCGTGCGAGGGCGATCAGCTCGATCTGGAAGGTCGAGAACGTCGTCAGCGCGCCGCAGAAGCCCGTTCCGAGCAGCGGACGACGGAACGTCGACGGCGGCAGCCGCTCCTGGAGGCGGGTGACG
>JBEQUF010000200.1:0-6166 GCA_040349295.1 Actinomycetota bacterium
GCCCGAGCTGCATCACGTAGCCGCCGCGCTTCATACGCTCAGCCTAGTGAACGCATGGGAGGCCGACGAACGGGTCGACGAGGTGCGTGCCGCAGCGCGCATCCGGGCGCAGTTCCCGGAGCTGCCGGTCCGGACGATCGAGCTCGTGAGCGAAGGCTGGGACTACGTCGTCTACCGCGTCGACGGCGAGTGGGCGTTCCGCTTCCCGCGTCGCGAGGTCGTCGTCGCCGGCATGGAGCGCGAGCTCCGCTGCCTGCCGGCGCTCGCACCGCTCCTGCCCGTGGCGGTTCCCGTGCCGACGTGGATCGGCGAGCGGTTCTACGGCGCGCCGTTCCTGCCGGGGCGCGAGGCGGTGCAGGCCGACGCCGGCCCGATCGCGGCACCGCTCGGGCGGACGCTCCGCGCGCTGCACGACGTCCGGCTCGAGCTCGACCTCCCGCTCGACCCGGGGCGACGCACCGACATGCGGTTCCGCGTCGCGCAGATCCGCGAGCGCGGCATCGACGCGGCCGCGCTGCTCGCCGAGGCGGAGCTGCTCCCCGAGCCCGAGCACACGGCGATCTGCCACGGAGACCTCCATGTCCGGCAGCTGCTCGTCGACCGCGGTCGGCTCTCCGGCATCGTCGACTGGGTCGACCTCTGCCGTGCCGATCCGGCGGTCGACCTCTCGATCGCGTGGAGCCTGCTCGACGCCGACGTGCGGGAGGCCTTCTTCGCCGCCTACGGGCCGGTCGACCGCGACCGCGAGATCCGTGCGCGCGTCGTCGCGCTCTTCCTGAGCGCACTGATCGCCGACTGGGCGCGCGCGGAAGGCGTGCCGGACGTGCTCGAGACCGCGACCGCCGGGATGCGGCGCGCGATCGACGGCTAGCTGCCGTCGCCCTCCCAGCCCTCGAGCCGCTCGCGCAGCTCCTTGAGGAAGCGGCCCGCGTAGGCGCCGTCGATCAGGCGGTGGTCGTACGTCAGCGTGACGTTCATCATCGGCCGGATCGCGATCGCGTCGTTGCCCGTCTCGTCGGTGACGACCCACGGCCGCTTCACGAGCGCGTAGGTGCCGAGGATGGCCGACTGCGGCTGGCTGATGATCGGCGTCCCGTGGAACGTCCCGTAGCCGCCCGGGTTCGTGATCGTGAACGTGCCGCCCGCGACGTCGTCCGGCAGCAGCTGCTTGTTGCGCGCGCGGGCCGCGATGTCGGCGACGCCCTTCGCGAGGCCGAGGAGGTTCATCGTCTCCGCGTTCTTGATCACCGGGACGATCAGGCCCTTGCCCTCGGCCAGCTCGACGGCGATGCCGAGGTTGACGTAGCTGCGCGTGACGATCGAGTCGCCGCGCATCTCCCCGTTCACGTACGGATGGTTCGCGATCGTCTGGATGGCGGCGCGCGCGACGAACGCGAGATACGTCGGGTTGACGCCGTACGCCGACTGGTACTCCTTCTTGAGGACGTTCCGCGCGGCGACGATCTTCGACATGTCGACCTCGATCGCGCTCGTGACGTGCGCGCTCGTGTCGAGCGACTTCCGCATGTGCTCGGCGATGCCGCGGCGCATCGCGGTGATCGGCTCGAGCGACTCGCCCGGCTGCGGCTCGCTCGGCGCGACGGGCGCCGGTGCCGCAGCGGGCTTCGGCGCCGCCGGCGCGGGCGCTGCCGCGGGTGCCGGCGCTGCGGCCTGCGGCTGCGGGGCAGCCTGCTGCGCGCCGCCCTCCTCGATGAACGCGAGGATGTCCTTCTTCGTCACGCGGCCGCCGCGGCCGGTGCCGGAGACCTGGTTCGGGTCGACGTTGTGCTCCGAGGCGATGCGCGCGACCACCGGCGAGATGAACGCGGCGCCGTCGCCGCCGCCGTTGGTCGGCTGCGTGTCGGCGACCGGCTGCTGGACAGGCTGCGGCGTCTCGGCGGGCGACGGTGCGTCGGCCTCCTGGGCCGCCTGCTGGGTCGAAGGCTCGGGCGGCGCCGCTTCGGGCTCCGGCGTCGCGCCGCCGGCGCTGCCGCCGATTTGGCCGAGCTTCGTGCCGACCTCGACCGTCTGGCCCTCCTGGACGAGGATCTGCGTCAGCGTCCCGGACGCGGGAGACGGGACCTCGGTGTCGACCTTGTCGGTCGAGATCTCGAGCAGCGGCTCGTCGGCCTCGACGTGCTCGCCCTCGTTCTTCAGCCACCGGGTGATCGTCCCCTCCGAGACGGACACGCCCATCTGCGGCATTACGACGTCGACTGCGGTCTCCGTGGCCATGTGCTCCTCCTAATACTCCGCGAGCTCGCGAAGTCCCTTGACGACGTCGTCCACCTGCGGGATGAACGCCTTCTCCAGCGTCGGCGCGCACGGCCCGGGCGTGTCGGGCGCCGTGATGCGCCGCACCGGCGCGTCGAGATCCTCGAATGCCTCCTCGGCGACCGTCGCCGCGATCTCCGCGCCGAAGCCGCCGGTGTGCGTGTCCTCGTGCAGCACGAGCAGCTTCGACGTCTTGCGCACCGACTCCAGCACCGCGGCCTTGTCCCACGGCAGGATGGTGCGCAGGTCGACGATCTCGACCGAGACGCCGTCGTCCGCGAGCTTCTCCGCCGCCTCGCTCGCCGTGTAGACCATCGCGCCCCAGGTGACGACGGTGAGGTCGTCGCCGTCGCGCGCGATGCGGGCCTTGCCGATCGGCGTCGTGTACCGCTCCTCCGGCACCTCCGCCTTGATGCGGCGGTAGAGGTGCTTGTGCTCGAAGTAGAGGACGGGGTTCGGATCCTCGATCGCGCTGATCAGCAGCCCCTTCGCGTCCTCCGGCGTCGACGGGCATACGCACTTGAGGCCCGGGATGTGCGCGAACGACGACTCCGGGTTCTGCGAATGGAACGGGCCGCCGCTGAAGCCGCCGCCCGACGGCAGCCGCAGCACGATCGGCACGGGCGTGCCGGCGCGCCAGCGCTGCTTCGCCGCGATCGTGACCAGGTGGTCCCAGGCGCACGAGACGAAGTCGGCGAACTGCATCTCCGCGACCGGGCGCATGCCCATGATCGCGGCGCCGGTGGCGGCGCCGACGATCGCCGTCTCGGCGAGCGGTGCGTCGATCACGCGCCACGGGCCGAACTCCTCCTGGAAGCCGAGCGAGACCTTGAAGGCGCCGCCGTAGACGCCGACGTCCTCGCCGATCAGGAACACCTTGTCGTTGCGGCGCATCTCCGTGCGGAGCGCGTCCGAGATCGCCTGCAGGTACGTGAGCTCTGCCATTACTTGTGGTGCGGTGTGTCGAGATCCTCGGGCGTCGCGTACACGCCCTCCAGCAACGTCGCCGGATCGGGCAGCGGCGAATCCTCTGCGCGCTTGAGCGAGTCGTTCAAGAGCTTCTTGACGCCGGACGCGATCTCGTCCTCCTCGGCATCCGTCATCTGGACGTTGTCGCGCAGCCAGCCGCGGAAACGCTCGATCGGGTCGCTCTCCGCCCAGCGCTCGAACAGCACCTTCGGGACGTAGAACGCGTCGTCGTGGACGGCGTGGCCCTCCATGCGGAGCGTCTGGCATTCGAGCAGCGTCGGGCCGCCGCCGGCGCGTGCCTTCTCGATCGCGCGGCGCGCCTCGCGGTAGACGGCCAGGACGTCGGTGCCGTCGACGACGACGCCTTCGAAGCCGTACGCCTGGGCGCGGTCGGCGACGTGCTCGGTCGCGTACTCGTAGTGCGTCGGCGTCGAGTACGCCCACTGGTTGTTGTCGCAGACGAAGACCATCGGCAGCTTGCGCGTGCCCGCGAGCGTCATTGCCTCGTGCGCGTCGCCGCGCGCGGATGCGCCTTCTCCGAACCAGCCGAGCGCGACGCGCTTCTCCTCGCGGATGCGGAACGAGAGCGCCACGCCGACGGCGACGGGCAGCATCGCGGGCAGGTGGCTGACCATGGCGACCAGGCCGAGCTGCAGATCCGCCATGTGCACGTTGCCGTCGCGTCCGTGGCTCGGGCCGTCCGCGCGTCCCATGTAGTGCGCGAAGATCCGCCACGGCTCGACGCCGCGCGTGATGTGCACGCCCATGTCGCGGTGCAGCGGCGTGCCGACGTCGTCGGCGCCCATCGCCGTCGCGACGCCGACGGAGGCGGCCTCGTTGCCGCGGCCCGTGTAGAACGAGCCCGGGATCTTGCCCTGCCGGTAGAGGATGTGCCCGCGCTCCTCGACGCCGCGGGTGATCAGCATGTGCCGGTAGATGCCGAGGAGATCCTCGCGGTCGAGCCCCGCCTCCTTGACCTCGGTGAGGGAGCCGACCGGTTCGGCCTCGCGTGCGATCGCCATGGGCTGAAAGGTTAACTGCCCCAGTCGTGGGTCTCGCCGATGCGGCGGAGCCGTTCGCGGGTGCCCTCGTCGCACAGCGCTCCCGCCACGCCGGCCTCGTACGCGGCCTGCGGCGTGAGCCCGAGCGAGGCCGCCGCTTCGTAGTCGCGGGTGAGGTCCGTGTCGAACATCGCCGGGTCGTCCGTGGAGATCGAGCAGCGGACGCCGGCCGCGACGAGCTGGGGCAGCGGGTGGTCGTCGAGGCTCGCGACGGCGCCCGTGCGGAGGTTCGAGAGGGGGCAGACGTCGAGCACCGTCCCGCGGCCGGCGAGTTCGCGGACGAGGCCCGGATCGTCGACGGCGCGGATGCCGTGACGGAGCCGGTCGGCGTGCAGTTCCTCGAGCGCGCCGCGGATCGACGCCGCGCCTGCGACCTCGCCGGCGTGCGGCACCGAGCCGAGCCCGAGCGACCTCGCGAGGGCGAAGACCTCCTCGAAAGGCTCCGGCGGGAACTCCGCCTCGAGCCCGCCGAGCCCGACCGCGACGACGCCGCGGTCTCGGTAGCGGGCGCTCCACTCGACGGTCGCCCGCGCCTCCTCGAGCGTGAAGCCGCGCGTGATGTCGGGCGTCAGGCGGATCTCGATCGGCGCCTCATCGGCGCCCGCGCAGACGCCTTCGAAGATCGTCTCCCAGGCGACGCCGCGACGGACGCGCTCGGCGGGCGAGAAGATCCCCTCCACGTAGACGGCGCCGTGCGACGCGGCCTCCTCGGCGTAGTCGACGACCATCTGGCGGAAGTCGGCCTCCGTCCGCAGGGCGTTCGTCGTCAGGATCCAGGCGTCGATGAAGTGGCGGAAGTCGCGGAAGCGGTAGAGCGACTCGAGGTCGTCGGGCAGCGGGTAGTCGTTGCGCGCCGCGATCGAGCGCAGCGTGTCTGCCCGGACCGTCCCCTCGAGGTGGACGTGCAGCTCGATCTTCGGGAAGGGCGCGCTCAGCGGTTGCCCTCGTTGTCGAGCCACGTGCCGACGACCCGCGTCATCCAGCCGTGGTCCGGCTCGAAGCCGATCGACGCGTAGAGCGCGGCCGCGCTGTCGGTCTGCAGCGCGACGTGCTGGCCGGGGACGGCGTCGAGCAGCGACCGCACCAGGCGCGTCGCGATCCCCTGCCGCCGGTAGCCGCTGTGCGTCCAGACGTCGACGAGGTAGGCGTTGCAGACGCCGTCCGAGAGCAGGCGCGCCATGCCGACGCAGCGTGCGCCGTCGAGGGCGAGCGCGACGTGCTGCGCGTTCGCGAACGAGCGGCGGAGCGCCTTCGGCGAACGCCCGTTGTCGAAGGCGTCGGCCGCGAGATCGGCCTTCGCCTGCGCCCAGTCGACCGCGTCGACGTCGCTCGTGAACGTCACCGGCATTAGGCTCAGCCTATGGGGAAGGCGAGCGACTGGCTGCGCGAGGAGCGCCGGAAGGTCCTGGGCGACTGGGTCGCGTTCTGCACGACGTGCGGCGCCGCGCGCCGGTGGTTCGAGGAGTTCGAGACGGAGATGCCGGACACGTGCCCGCAATGCAAGGGCACGCTCCTGCGTCGCGGCCCGAGCTGCAACGCCCCGTTCTCGTCGATCGCCGTCGTCGACTGCGAGGAGTGCGGCAAGCCCGTGCGCGAGGACGCGCTCTTCGGCTCGAAGATCAAGCGAGCGGACGCGTAGCGTCCAGCCGGTCTAGAAGTCGTCGTCGAAGCCGGGGACGACCGGGCCGGACAGGATCTGCGAGAAGCGGATCACCGTCACGACGTCGGTGTCGCTGACGTCGCGGTTGTAGAGCTGCGAGAGGAAGTGCGCGAACTCCTCGGGACGACGGATCTCGGGGTTGTCGTGCTCGATCTCGCGCGGCGAGAGCTCGCCGAGGGTCTTCACCTCGACCTTGTCGATC
>JBEQUF010000201.1:0-6008 GCA_040349295.1 Actinomycetota bacterium
CGATCTGGTTGACCTTGACGAGGATCGAGTTGCCGACGCCCTTGTCGATGCCCTCCTGCAGCCGGACCGGGTTCGTCACGAAGAGGTCGTCGCCGACGAGCTGCACGCCGTCGCCGACGGCGTCGGTGAGCGCCTTCCACCCGTCCCAGTCGTCCTCGGCACAGCCGTCCTCGAGCGAGACGACCGGATACGCGCCGACGACGCCGCGCCAGAACTCGGCCATCTCGGCGCTGCCGAGGTCGCGGCCCTCGAAGCGATAGCGGCCGTCGGAGAAGACCTCCGAGCTCGCCGGGTCGAGCGCGATCGCGATCTGCTCGCGGCGCCCGGCCTTCTCGGCGGCCTCGAGGATCGCCTCGATCGCGGCCTCGCTCGACTCGAGGTCCGGCGCGAAGCCGCCCTCGTCGCCGACGCCGGTCGCGAGCCCACGGTCGCCGAGCACCTTCTTCAGCGCGTGGTAGACCTCGGCGCCGATCTGCAGCGCCTCGGCGAAGCTCGACGCGCCGACCGGGACGACCATGAACTCCTGCAGATCGATCGAGTTGGCCGCGTGGGCGCCGCCGTTGATCACGTTCATCATCGGCACCGGCAGCGTCGTCGCCTCCGCCCCGCCGAGATGCCGGAAGAGCGGCGCGCCGGCCTCGTCGGCGGCGGCCTTCGCCGTCGCGAGGGAGACGCCGAGGATCGCGTTCGCGCCGAGACGACCCTTGTTCGGCGTTCCGTCCAGGTCGATCAGCGTGCGGTCGAGCCCCTCCTGGTCGGCCGCGTCGAGGCCGCGCACCGCGTCGGCGATCTCGCCGTTCGCGTTCGCGACCGCCTTCGTCACGGCCTTGCCGCCATATGCCTCGCCGCCGTCGCGAAGCTCGACCGCCTCGTGGACGCCGGTCGACGCACCCGACGGCACGGCGGCGCGCCCGGCGGCGCCGGACTCGAGCTGGACGTCGACCTCGACCGTCGGGTTCCCGCGCGAGTCGAGGATCTGGCGGGCGTGCACGGCAGCGATACGGCTCATCGAGATTGCTCCTTGGCGAGATCGAAGTAGTGGTCCTGGCGCTCCAGTGGCAGCGTGGTCCAATCCTCTCCGGCGGCCCGCGCCAGCGCCTCCGCGATTTCTACGCGATTCCGGAAGCGCGCCGTCGCACGGCGCAGCTCGAGCTCCGGATCGACGTCGAGCTTGCGTGCGACGTTCACCGTCGCGAAGAGCACGTCCCCGAGCTCGTTCGCGGCGAAGTCCTCCTTCAGCTCGCGGATCTCGTCGTCGAGGTCGGCGACGGCGCCGGCGAGATCCGGGTACTCGAAGCCGACCGCCTTCGCGCGCTGCTGCACCTTGCGCGCGAGCAGCAGCGCCGGCAGCGCCTCCGGCACCTCGTGGAAGACGCCCTCACGCCCCTCCTGCTCGCGCTTGATCCGCTCCCAGTTCTCCTTCACCCGCTCGCCCGTCGCCGCCTCGACGTCGCCGAAGACGTGCGGGTGCCTGCGGACGAGCTTCGCATGGATCAGCCGCGCCGCCTCCTCGAGCGAGCCCTTGCCGCGCTCCTGCAGGAGCAGCGTCAGGAAGTAGACCTGGAACAGCAGGTCGCCGAGCTCGTCGAGCAGCTTCTCGTCGTCGCCTGCGAGCGCCGCGTCGGCGACCTCGTACGCCTCCTCGACCGTGTGCGGGACGATCGTCTGCTCCGTCTGCTCGCGATCCCACGGGCACTCGCGCCGCAGGCGCTCCGTGAGCGCCTGCAGCTCGAGCAACGCTTGGGCGAGATCAGCCAGTGGTGGTGGCGTTCGTGTCGGTCGAGGTCGTCGCCGTCGTCGACGGCTCGTACCCGGCCTGGTAGCGCACCTTGTCCTTGAAGTCCTTCTTCATCTGCGCAAGCCACTTGTTCGACGCCGACTGCTTCTTCGTCGTCGTCAGCTGCGACTTGATCGATGCGGAGACCTGGGACAACGGCGTCACCTTCGCCGGCTTGATGGCGGAGAGCGCCTGGATGATGTGCCAGCCGTACTGCGTGTGCACCGGCTTCGAGATCTCGTTCGTCTTGAGCGTGAACGCGACCTTGTCGAACTGCGGCACCGTCTGGCCCTTCGAGATCGTGAGCTTGCCGCCGTTCTTCGCGGAGCCCGGGTCCTTCGAGTACTTCTTCGCGAGCGCGGCGAAGTTCGATGCCTTCGCGGCGACGATCTGCGAGTACAGGCTGTCGGCGAGCGTCTTGTTGTTCACGAGGATGTGGCGCACGTCGCGGCTCTCGGCCGTCGTGTACGTCGACTTGTGCGCGGCGTAGTACGCCTTCACGTCCGCGTCGGTGACCTTCACGTCCGCCGTGACCTTGTTGTAGATCTTCTCGGAGAGGATCTGCGCGCGCAGGTCCTGCTTGATCTGCGGCTCGGTCAGGCCCTGCGACTTCAGCTGCGCCTGGTATTTCGACTCGCTGCCGCCGAAGTACTGCGTCTTGATCTGCGCCAGCCGGTCGTTCACCTCTTTGTCGCTGACCGTGATCTTCATGTCCGCGGCTTCCTGCTCGAGCTCGGACTCCTGCACGAGGTAGGACATCGCCTGGTCCTGCAGCGACTTGTAGGCGGTCGTCCCGGCTGCCGGGAACGAGGTCTTCCGCGCCTTGTACGTGCGCTTCGCGCCGTCGAGGAGGAAGTTGAAGTCGGCCTTCGTGATCGTGTCCTTCCCGACGACGGCGACGGCGGTGGCCGGGACGGCCTTCGTCCCGCCGCCACAACCGGCGGCGACGAGGACGGCGAACACGACGAGCAGGGCGACAGGCAGAAAACGAAGTCTCATGTGGATCCCAAAGGTCGGAGGCGCTGAAGGCCAGGGCGTCTAAGCCGCTTGGCGGGCCTCCACGATAGCATCGACAAGCTGCAGCGCCTGCGGAAATTCCTCACTTCTTAGGGTCACCTCACGGTTGCCTACGGTGTAGACGGCGGTGTGGATTCGGCTCCGCAGCTCCTTCAATTCGCTGGAGCCGAGGACGAGCCTGCCGACGGTCGCCTTGCCGCCGCGATACACCAGATAGTCGGCACCGAGCCGCGCGAGCTTGATCTTCGCCTCCTGGATCGAGAAGAGGTGCTCGACCGGCTCGGGGAGCGGCCCGTAGCGGTCCTCGAGCGACGCCTGCAGCTCGCGCAGCTCGTCCTCGGTCTCGGCGAGGGCGAGCCGGCGGTGGATGTCGATCCGTAGCGGCTCGGAGCCGACGTACTGCTGCGGGACGTAGGCGTCGATGCGCGCGTCGACGCGCACCGGCCGGGCCGCGACGCGGCGCTGGCCCTGCAGCTCCGCGACCGCCTCGTTGAGCAGCTCGACGTAGAGCTCGAACCCGACGGCGGCGACGTGGCCGGACTGCTCGGCGCCGAGCAGCTCGCCGGCGCCGCGGATCTCCAGGTCGCGCATCGCGATCGCGAAGCCGGCGCCGAGCTCGGTGTGGTCGGCGAGCGTCGACAGGCGGGCACGCGCCTCCGGCGTCAGCTCGTGCGCGTCCGGATAGAAGAGATATGCGTACGCGGTCGCGTCGCTGCGGCCGACGCGGCCGCGGATCTGGTAGAGCTGGCTCAGGCCGAGCATGTCGGCGCGCTCGACGATCAGGGTGTTCGCCTGCGGGATGTCGAGACCCGACTCGATGATCGTCGTCGAGACGAGCACGTCGGCGTCGCCGCGCAGGAACGCGTGCATCTTGTCCTCGAGCTCCTTCTCGCGCATCTGGCCGTGCGCGACGAGGAAGCGGAGCTCGGGACACAGCTGCTGCAGCTGCTCCGCACGCTGCTCGATCGTCTCGACGCGGTTGTGGAGGTAGAACGACTGGCCGTTTCGCTCGTGCTCGCGCAGCAGCGCCGTCTTCACGATCTCGTCGTCGTACTCGCCGACGGTCGTGCGGATCGGCCGGCGACCCTCGGGCGGCGTCTCGATGATCGAGATGTCGCGCATTCCTGCGAGCGACATGTGCAGCGTGCGCGGGATCGGCGTCGCGCTCAGCGTCAGCACGTCGACCTCGAGCCGCAGCGACTTCAGCAGCTCCTTCTGCGCGACGCCGAAGCGCTGCTCCTCGTCGAGGATGACGAGCCCGAGCTCCTTCGGGATGACGTCGCGCGAGAGCACGCGATGCGTGCCGATCAGGATGTCGACCTTGCCCGCCGCGAAGTCGGCGAGCACCTGCTTGACCTCCTTCGCCGCGCGGAAGCGCGAGATCATCTCGACGCGCACGGGCAGGTCGCGCATGCGCTCGCGGAACGTGTTCCAGTGCTGCTCGGCGAGGATCGTCGTCGGCGCGAGCATCAACACCTGCTTGCCGTTCACCGCGACGGCGAAGGCGGCGCGCACGGCGACCTCTGTCTTGCCGAAGCCGACGTCGCCGCAGACGAGCCTGTCCATCGGCTGCGACGACTCGAGGTCTTCCTTCACCGCCTCGATCGCGAGCTCCTGGTCCGGCGTCTCGCGGTACGGGAAGGACGCCTCGAGCTGGGCGAACAGCTCGTCGTCGAGGTTGTACGCGATGCCCTCGCTCGTCTGCCGCTGCGCGTAGAGCGCGATCAGCTCGCCGGCGAGCTCCTGTACCGACTCGCGGGCGCGCGACTTCATCAGCTCCCACGCCTTGCCGCCGAGCTTGCTCAGCGCCGGCCCCTTCGCGTCCGCGCCGATGTAGCGCGACACCTTGCCGAGCTGCTCGTGCGGGACGTAGACCTTGTCATCGCCGCGGAAGCCGAGCAGCAGGTAGTCGCGCGTGACGCCGGCGACCTCCTTCGTCTCGAAGCCGAGCAGCTTCGCGATGCCGTGGTCCTCGTGCACGACGTAGTCGCCGGTGCGCAGGTCGGCGAACGACTGCAGCGCGCGCCCGCCGAGGCGGCGCTCGCGCGGCACGCGCCGGCGGAAGACCTGGTGGTCCGGCAGCAGCACCATCGTCAGGTCGCGCCAGACGAAGCCGCGCCGCGCCGGCGAGATCGTGAACCAGAGCCCCGGCTCGGTACCGAGGTCGGCGCCCGGCTCGAGGATCTGCGCGGTGATGCGGCGCAGCATGTTCTGCGTGCGCAGCGCCTCGCCGCGATGCGGGAACGCGACGACGACGCGCTGGCCGGCGCGGATCAACTGGGCGAGCTCCGTCTCCGCCTCGCTGATGCCGCGGCTCGCGATCGCCGGCCGCTGCGCCTCGAACGCGTACGGCTGGTTCTGCGGGAACGGGTCGAGCTCCGAGCTGCCGTCGAGGTCGACGCCGTCGACGTAGTCCTCCTGCCAGATGCGCTGCACGTCGTCGGGCTGGAACACGAAGTCCGGTGACTGCTCGAGGATCGGCTCGAGGTCGTCGGGCGCGCCCTCGAGCTCCGGATCGACGAGGTCGATGCGGCGCTCGGCGGCCGGGAAGACGGTGCAGCGCTCGACCGGATGCAGCGCGCGCTGCGTGAACGGCGAGAACGCGCGGATCGACTCGACCTCGTCGCCGAAGAACTCGATGCGCAGCGGCTCGCGGCCCGTCGTCGGGAAGACGTCGATCAGGCCGCCGCGTACCGCGAACTGGCCGCGGTCGTCGACCCGCTCGACCCGGGCGTAGCCGGCGAGCGCAAGCTCCTCCGCGAGCCCGTCCACACCGGTCTCGGCGCCTGCCTGCAGCTCGATCGGCGCCGGCCGCGCGGCGGCGGGCACGGCGAGCTCGGCGAGTCCGCGTGCGCTCGCGACGACGATGCCGCCGTCGGCGAGGACGTGCAGCGCGCGGGCGCGCTCGCCGACGAGATGCGGCGGCGGCTCGAGGCCCGAGTCCCACGACACGCCGCGACTCGGCAGCGTGCCGACGACCTCCTCGCCCAGGTACCAGCCCACGGCGTCGGCGATGTCGCGCGCGTCGACGTCCTCGGGCACCAGGCAGACGAGCGGGCGCTGCAGGCGGGCATGGAGGCTCGCCAGGACGACCGGCAGCGCCGCCTCGCTGACCCGGGCACGGTCGGGCAGGGCGTCGGCGAACGCCGCGAGCTTCTCGTGCTCGGCAAGCTCCCGGACGAATGCGTTGAGGACGGGGGTCTCCATGAAAAAC
>JBEQUF010000190.1:0-3296 GCA_040349295.1 Actinomycetota bacterium
ACGCTCCGCCAATGGGACTTCTTCCACTCCCCCGCCGGTACCGAGCACATCTTCGTCGACGCCGGCGACGGGCCGTGCGCGATCCTGATGGTCGGCGCGCGCGGCGAGAACTGGGATGTCCGTTACGCGGTGAACGAGGTGGCGGCGAAGCACGGCGCGAGCGTCGCAACCGGGACGACGAGCCCCGACGAGGCGTACGGCGCCGACTTCGAGCCGTCGCGCCGCGGGCGCCCGTCGTCCTGGTCGCAGCTGCCCTGGGCCTGACGGCAACGTGGTTGCGGGACATGTCCCGCAACCACGTTGGCGGCCATGGCTATTGGTTCCACTTGTCCGCGGTGACCTTCTTCTTCGCGCGGACGTCCGGAACGTCGGGCGGCGCGGGCTGGTCGTCGCGGGTGAGCGGCTCGTTCTCGGGCCGCCCGAACGTCTCCGGATGCCGCCGCTGCTCGCGATTCGGCTTGATCGCCTTCGTGCCTGGGACCTTCTCGTGCTTGGGCATGCCGCCGACCTTCCCGAGGAACGGGTAAACAAATCGGCGGGCACCGGCTTCTATCCCGGTGACGGCCATGCAGGTGACGATCGACGATCTGGAGGAGCTCTACCGCACGCGCTACGCCGTGTTCCTGCGCGTGGCCGAGGCGATCGCCGGCAGCCGGGACGTCGCGGCCGAGGCCGTGAACGAGGGCTTCGCCGGGGCGATCCGTGCCCGCGGCGCCTTCCGCGGCGCCGGCACGATCGAAAGCTGGGTCTGGTCCTGCGTCGTCAACGCCGCGCGCTCGGCTCGCCGGCGCGAGCCCGCTCCGTCGCTCGAGCACGACGAGGCGCACGAGCCGGCGGCGGCCGTCGCGAACTGGGCGGACGACCAGATCCGCAGCCTCGTCGCGCGACTGCCCGAGCGGCAGCGGCTCGCGCTCTTCCTTCGCTACTACGCCGACCTCGAGTACCGGGAGATCGCCGACGTGCTCGGCGTCGAGCGCGGCACGGTGAGCGCGACGCTGCACAAGGCGCACGCCGCCCTTCGACCGCATCTCCAGGAGGTGCCCCGATGACCACGGACGACCTCGCGCTGCGCAACGCCCTCGACACGCTCGTACCGCTCCGCGACGCCGCGGCGCCGGACTGGTCGGCGGTCTTGCGGCGGGCGCTCGACGACCTGCCGGCGACGGCCGTCCGGCGGGCGCCCCGTCGCCGGCTCGTGCTCGCGGCCACCCTCGCGCTCGCCGCGGTCGTCGTCGCACCGGTGCTCGCCGTCGGCGCGACGCACAACTGGTGGCAGGCACGGAGCGGCGGGACGGTGCCGGAGCCGGTCTTCGTCCCGGTCCGCGGTCGGCCCGCCGGCTGGGTGAAGGCGACCGCCGGCTCGTGGTTCGTCGTCTACGTCAAGGGCGGACAGGGTGCATGCGGCTACACCGGCGCGAGCTGGCGGATCGCGCTGGTCGAGACGGCGACGCTGCCGGCGCGCGTGGTCGACGACCGCGCGATCGGCGGCGCGATGTGCGGCAACCGCGTCGCCTGGGTCCGCAGCGGCCGGTTCAGCGACGGCAAGCACGACGAGGTGGCGTTCCAGCTCTGGCAGACGCCCTCGCTCGGCGCGACGACGTACGTCTACCGCGTCGACGGGAACAGGCTGACGAAGCTCG
Source organism: Actinomycetota bacterium (assembly GCA_040349295.1). Lineage (GTDB taxonomy): Bacteria > Actinomycetota > Thermoleophilia > Gaiellales > Gaiellaceae > Palsa-739. Next base: position 1,641 of record JBEQUF010000190.1, read on the forward strand.
CGACCTTCCCCGGCGACACGGTGACGCTGAAGCTCGGGACGGCGGTCGTCACGTACGAGAACCCCGGCCGCAGCCCGCACGGCGAGCGCGAGGACACCTACCGCTTCGCGAACGGGAGCTACCGGCTCGTGTCGAAGCGCTAGAGCACCCGCTTGACGAACTCGAGCGCCGTCGTCGCGACGTCCTCCCAGCCGCTGTCGATCGTCAGTGCGTGCCCGCGGCCCTTCGCCTCGTACAGCTCGGTCACGGCCTGGTTGCGCTTCTCCTTGTCGTACGAGGCGCTGACGACGGCGCGCGGCACCGTGTGGTCGTGCTCGCCGTAGATGAGGAGCATCGGCCCGCGGTCGGGGTTCTCGGTGTCGACCTTCACCTCGGTCCACGGGTTGAGGTTCGCCGACGCGGCCTGGAAGAGCGGCTTCGCGGGTGCGGCGACGGCGAAGCCGTCGTAGAGCGCCTGCGCCTCGTCCTCCGAGACGGCGTTCGCGAACGCGTAGCGGAACTGCTCGAAGGTGAGCGGGATCGCCTTGTTCCGGTTCGCGGGGTTGGCGAGGGCGGGCGACGCGGCGCGGAGGGCCGAGAACGGCAGCGGCAGCACGCCGCGAAACGGCGCCGGGCTGATCGCCACCGAGGCGGCGGCGAGGCCGCGGCCGGCGAGGATCTCGGTCAGGAGGCCCCCGAACGAGTGCCCGACGATCACGGGCTTGCGCTTCAGCTGCCCGACGACTCCCGCGAAGTGGTCGGCGACCTCGCCGACCGTCTTGCCCGCGAACACCTCGGGGTGCGCGCGAGCCTCCTCGACGGTCTCCGGGTCGTCCGGCCAGCCGGGCGTCAGCGCCACGAAGCCGTGCTGCTCGAAGAGCTCGGCCCAGCGCTGCCAGCTCGACGGCAGCAGCCACAGGCCGTGGACGAACACCACCGGTGTCGCGTCCGACGCATTCGCGCGTTCGATCTGGGCGGTCTCGTGCTCGGTCGTCCCCATCGCTCCCATCCTCCCGCGACCCCCGTCGACTTCTGTACTGGCCGGTACAATAAGCGGCTATGGGCCGCCCGCGCAACTTCGACGCCGACGAGGCGCTCGACCGGGCCGTCCTCGTCTTCTGGGAGCGCGGCTACGACCGGACGACGCTGACCGACCTCTGCGACGCGATGGGCATCAACCGCCCGTCGCTCTACGCCGCCTTCGGCACGAAGGAGGAGCTCTTCGAGCGGGCGCTCGACCGGTATGCGAACGGGCCGCAGGCGTACGAGTCGGCGGCGCTCGGGCTGCCGACCGCCCGCGAGGTCGCCGAAGCGCTCCTCCGCGGCGCCGCCGAACGGCAGACCGGCGCCGACACCCCGCACGGCTGCCTCGCGGTGCTCGGCGCGACGACGCATCCCGACGACGAGTCGCCGGTCGCGCGAGCGCTCATCGCCGCGCGGAGCGCCGGCGAGCTCGCGGTACGCGAGCGGCTCGAGCGGGCGCAGCGCGAGGGCGATCTGCCGGCCGACGCGGACCCGGCTGAGCTCGCGGCCTATCTGCGCACCGTGATCTACGGCCTGACCGTCAAGGCGGCCACCGGCGCGACACGCGAGGAGCTCGACGACGTGGTCGACCTCGCGCTGCGCGTCTGGCCGACGTCGTCGTCCGAGTGGGGGATGCGCACGGCGGACGGCCAC
>JBEQUF010000196.1:0-3382 GCA_040349295.1 Actinomycetota bacterium
CGTCGAGCTCGACCTCGCGCTCGGAGGCGTTGAGCGCGCAGAGCACGGGCCGGCCGGGCTCGCCCACCTCGGGCTCGCGCACGAAGGCGATCGCGGCGCCCGCGGTCGCGAGCGTGCGCACCGTGCCCCGGCGCAGGGCGAGCTCGTTCGCGCGGACCCTGGCGAGCTTCGCGACGAGCTCCTTCGTCGTCTTGTCCTGCTTCTCCTCGTCCCAGGGGAAGCAGCGGCGGCACTCGGGGTCCTTCCCGCCCGCGACTCCCACCTCGTCGCCGTAGTAGACGACCGGCGCGCCGCGCATGAAGTACAGGAGGTCGTAGCCGAGCAGCAGATGCTCGAGGAGCGCGTCGCCGCTCAACCCGCCGCCCTGCAGCCGGATCTCGTACGCCGCCCGGCCCATGTCGTGGTTGCCGAGGAAGGTCGCGAATGCCGGCTCGACTCCGTCCCCGCGGCGGTAGTAGTCGTCGTCCTGCAGGAGGTGCTCGATCGCGAGCGCGCTCGAGCCCCCGGATGCATAGCCGGTCGCCGCGTCCTGGAACGGGAAGTCGAGCGCGCCGGGCAGCGCGGTGTCGCGGATGTACGGCGACTGCTGCAGCGTGTCCGCGATGAAGACCTCGCCGAACATCTGGAAGTCGGGCACGCCGACCGACGCCGCCGCCGCGTCGATCTTCGGCACCCACAGCTTCCAGAAGCCCGGGTTGAGATGGCGCGCCGTGTCGACGCGGAAGCCGTCGAGCTTGTACCTCGTCACCCAGCTCGAATAGATCTGCGCGAGGCCGGCGACGACGTTCGGCTTCTCGGTGAAGAGGTCGTCGAGGCCGAAGACGTCGCCCTGCTGGTAGCAGCGCTCCGAGCACGAGCTGAAGTCGACGTCGCCACGGTCGTGGTAGTTCGTGGGGTCGTTCAGCCATGCCGGCGCCTTCGCGTTCTTCTGGCCCGGGAACACGATCGGCGGCCGGGGCATCGTCGTCGCCTTCAGGCACGGGAAGGTCGTCTTGCCGACGTACGCCGCCGGATCGAACTTCTTGCCGTGGCAGTCGACATACGGCGCGTCGCTGTACGACGACCCGCCGCTCGGCTGGATCACGTCGGCCGTGTGGTTCGGGACGACGTCGAGGATCACCTTCATGCCGAGCGCATGCGCCTTGTCGACGAACGCCGCGAAGTCCGCATCGGTGCCGAGATGCGGGTCGACGCGCGTGAAGTCGAGGCCCCAGTAGCCGTGGTAGCCGGCGGACGAGCCGTCGGACACCTCGTTGACGACCGGCGGCGTGATCCAGATCGCGTTGAAGCCGAGATCCGCGATCCGCTGCAGGTGCTCGGTCAGCCCCTCGAAGTCGCCGCCGTGGAAGTACGCCGTCGAGCTCGGGTCGTACCCCGTCTGGTTGCGCGTCCCCGTCACGCCACCGGAGTCGTTCGCCGGGTCGCCGTCCGCATAGCGGTCGGTCATGACGAAGTAGATGCGATCGCCGTCGAGCGAGGGCGCCTTCGGGACGACCGACGGCCCGGGCGACGACGACGCGGTCGCGCCGAGCAGCGCGACCGCGAGCGCAAGGACCCCGAGTGCCGCGCTAGCGGAGCGGGTCACCCGTCTCCGGGTCGAAGAAGTGCGCGTTGCTCATCTCGACCGCGACGGGAATCGACTCTGCGAGCTGCACCTGTGCGTGTGCCGGGAACTCGGCGACGAGGTTCGGCCGTGTCGCCACGACACCCTCGCCTGCCACCTCCTCTTCCTCGATCTCCGCGTGCTGCCCCTCGCGCACGGCGGTGGCGTCGACGCGGAAGTAGACGATCGACTCGCTGCCGAGCGCCTCGACGAGCTCGACGTGCGCGTCGACGGTCTCGAGGTCGGGACGGTCGGCCGCGGGATGCAGGTACTGCGAGCGGATGCCGAGCACGATCGTCCGCCCGTCGCAGCCGCGGAGACCCGGGTAGCGGCGGAGCGCTTCGTCCGGCACCGACAGCTTCGTGCCGGCGAAGTCGAGCGCCACGTTGCCGTTCACCGCCACCTTCGCCTCGAGCAGGTTCATCGGCGGCGTGCCGATGAAGCCGGCGACGAACAGGTTCGCTGGCTGGTCGTACAGGCGCTGCGGCTCGTCGACCTGCTGCAGATGACCGCCGCGCATGACGGCGACGCGGTCGCCCATCGTCATCGCCTCGACCTGGTCGTGCGTGACGTAGATCGTCGTCGTGCCGAGGTCGTGCTGGAGCTTCGCGATGTCGGAGCGCATCTGCACGCGCAGCTTCGCGTCGAGGTTCGAGAGCGGCTCGTCCATCAGGAAGACCTGCGGCTGGCGGACGATCGCGCGGCCCATCGCGACGCGCTGCCGCTGCCCGCCGGAGAGCTGCTTCGGCTTGCGGTCGAGGTACGGCGCGAGGTCGAGCATCTTCGCCGCCCACGACACGCGACGGTGGATCTCCTCCTTCGACTCGCGCCGCAGGCGCAGGCCGAACGCGATGTTCTCGTACACGGTCAGGTGCGGGTACAGCGCGTAGTTCTGGAAGACCATCGCGATGTCGCGCTCCTTCGGCGACACGTCGTTCACCTTGCGCTCGCCGATGAACAGCTCGCCGTCGGTGATCTCCTCCAGGCCGGCGACCATGCGCAGCGCGGTCGTCTTGCCGCAGCCCGACGGGCCGACGAGCACGAGGAACTCGCCGTCGCGGATGTCGAGCGTCAGGTCGTACACGGCCTGGAAGCCGTTGTCGTAGATCTTGTCGACCTCGTTGAAGGCGACGTCAGCCATCGATGATCCTCCAGATGTGAATGGCGGGGCCGTCGGCGGGCAGCACGCCCGCGCGGACGTCGTCGCCGTACAGGGTCTCGAGCTCGAATGGAACCACAATCGGATCGTGTGCAGCGCGCGCGGCGAGGCACAGGACGCGCTCGCCGCGCGTCTCGCGCAGGTAGGCGACCGCGTCGTCGGAGACGTGGAGATACCGCAGCCCGCCGTGCGCGAGCGCGTCGCTCGAGCGGCGGATCGCCGCGAGCGCCCGGTACTCGGCCAGCAGCGCCTCGTCCCAGCGCGCTCGCGCATCCCAGGGGATCGTGCGGCGCGCGTCCTCGCCCCACAGGCCCTCGAGGCCGATCTCGTCGCCCGCGAAGATCATCGGCACGCCCGGCATCGTCATCTGCAGCCCGATGCCGACGGCGTGCCGCTCGCGCGAGCCGGCGACCGTGCGGAAGCGCGCCGTGTCGTGGCTGTCGAGGAGCGTCCACGAGTTGAGCACCGAGTCCCAGCTGATCCCTGCGCGGTAGGCCGCCATCTGGGAGACGAGCTCGCCGCCGTCGTATGCGGGCGCCGGCGTCTGCGCGAAGACGTCCTCCGTGATCGTGCCGTCGCTCAGCCACCACCAGGCGGGTCGCAGGAACCCGGCGTAGTTC
>JBEQUF010000206.1:0-8448 GCA_040349295.1 Actinomycetota bacterium
CTCGGCGACGCGAACGGCCAGTCGTGGACGTGGACGCCCGGCACCACCGACCAGGGCCTCTACGTCGTCCGCGGCACGATCGCCGCCGGCGGCCAGTCGGCCTCCGTGCTGACCCACTTCACGATCTGGACGCCTCCGGCGACCTCCACGAACGACGGGAGCAACCCGGCGGTGCAGAAGAACGCCGGCGCGTCGGCCGACACGGTCGTCTCGTCCGACGGCTTCGTCGCCGCGACGTGGACGCCGCAGACCTTCGGCGGCGACGCGGTCGTCATCCAGATCCTGCCCAAGCCCGCGTCCTCGACGACGCTGCCGACGAACTCGACGGTCGTCGACGTGACCGCGTTCCTCCGCGACGCGAAGACGCCGGTCACGCAGCTCGGCGACGTCCTCGACATCCAGTTCAAGCACGCGCCGCCGAACGCGACGCCGGAGATGTCGCAGGACGCGCAGGCCTGGTCGTCGATCACCCCGCTGCCGACGCTGCAGCTCCCGGCCGGCCAGCCGGAGGGTTGGTTCCGCGACTCCGACGGCACGATCCACGTGCTCACCCGCCACCTGACCTACTACGCGCTCGTCATGCCGACGGCCGACGCCAAGCTCGCGCTGAACATCGTCACGCCGCGCCGGCTGTGGCTCGAGAACCGCAGCTTCATGGCGGTGCGGATCCTCGTCACCACCCCGGCGCGCGTCACGGGCAACTTCGTCGCGGCCGACGGCACGGTCATCCCGGGCCAGGTCATCCGGACGCCGACGCGCCGCGCGGGCGCCACCGTCCTGCGCGTCCCGCTCACGGTCGCGAAGCCCGGCCTCTACCGGCTGCAGGTGCACGCCGAGGGCGCAGGCCAGGTCGTGAACAAGACGGCGCGGATCCGCTTCCTCGCGACGCAGCCGAAGTCGCCGGTCTGGCAGTCGGGCAAGCACCTCCGGGTGGCCGTGATCCAGGGCGCGCGCATCGGCGGCCTCGGCCACGCGCTCGGCCCGCGCTACGAGGTGCGGACGGTCAGCGACGCGAACCTCTACACGGCGGTCAACCCGATCGACCCGAACGCGGCGACCGCGGTCGTCGTCAACCTCGAGACGGTGCCGCTGTCGAGCCTCGCCTCACTGCACGCGCTCCTGCCGGAGCTCGAGATCATCGGCATCTCCGACAAGCCCTCCCTGCTCGCCCAGGCCCAGCGGATCGGCGTCAAGACGCTGTTCGTCCGCCAGCCGAACACGGATCACGTCACGCATGTGATCCAGGGCATGATCCCCGGTCACTAGCAACCTGGTTGGCGGCCATGTCCGGCAACCAGGTTGCCGGACATGGCCCTAGCCGCCGGGGCGCCAGAGCGGCTCGCCGACGCCGGCGAGCTGGTTCGCCCGCCGGGCGGCGATGAAGAGGAAGTCGCTGAGCCGGTTCAGGTAGACGCGTGCGAGCGGGTTCACCTCGGCCTCGAGCGAGGCGAGCTCGGCACGGCGCGCGATCGTCCGGGCGACATGGAGCCGCGCCGCCGCCTGCGTTCCGCCCGGGAGCACGAAGCTGCGGAGCTCCGGCAGCGGGGCGTTGTGCTCGTCGCAGAGCGCCTCGAGGCCGTCGACCATCGCCTGCGTCGCGCGCAGCTTCTCGTCCGGCCCTCTCCACGGGCTCGACAGGTCGGCGCCGACGTCGAAGAGCTGGTTCTGGATCCGTTCGAGCGGCGCACGCAGCTCCTCGGGCAGCTCGCCGGCGAGGACGACGCCGAGGTTCGAGTTCAGCTCGTCGACAATCCCGTAGGCGCGGATCCGCGGGTCGAGCTTCGACGTGCGGGAGCCGTCGCCGAGGCTCGTCTCGCCCTTGTCGCCGCCGCGCGTGTAGATGCGCGTGAGGCGGACCGGCTCGTCAGCGCTGCGCGGCACCGGCTGCCTGCAGCTGGAGGATGGCACGGGCGATGACGATCCGCTGGATCTCGCTCGTGCCCTCGTAGATCTCGGTGATCTTCGCGTCGCGGTAGTAGCGCTCGACCGGGAACTCGGCCGTGTAGCCGTAGCCGCCGAGGATCTGGATCGCCTCGCCCGTCTGTCGGCGCGCCATCTCCGACGCGAACAGCTTCGCCTTCGCGCCCGCCTCGGTCACCGGCTTGCCCTGGTCCTTGAGCCAGGCGGCGCGGTAGACGAGCAGACGGGCGGCGTCGAGCTCCATCGACATGTTCGCGAGCTTCTGCTGGATCGCCTGGTGCTCGCCGATCCGCCGGCCGAACGTCCGCCGGTCGCGGGCGTAGGCGAGCGCCACGTCGTAGGCGGCCTGCGTGATCCCGAGCGCCTGCGCGGCGATGCCGATCCGCCCGCCGTCGAGCGTCTGCATCGCGACGCGGAAGCCCTTGTTCTCCTCGTGCAGCAGCCGGTCGCGGCCGACGTGCGCACCGCTGACGACGATGTCGTTCGTGATCGAGGAGTGCAGGCCGAGCTTCTCCTCGTCGCGCGTCACCTCGACCTGGTCGGCGTCGAGGACGAACGCGGAGACGCCCCGCGCGCCGGCGACCGTCGCGTCGGTGCGCGCGAAGAGCAGGAACGTGCCGGCGTAGCGGCCGTTCGTGATCCACTGCTTCGCGCCGTCGATGCGCCAGCCGTCGCCGTCCGGCTCTGCCCGCGTGCGCAGCGAGCCCGCGTCGGAGCCGGCCTCCGGCTCGGTGAGCGCGAAGGCGCCGAGATGCTCGCCGCGCGCGAGCGGCGGGACGAACCGCGAGCGCTGCTCGTCGGTGCCGAAGGTCAGCAGCGGCAGCGTCACCGCGCTCGTGTGGACGGCGACCGTGACGCCGACGCCCGCGTCGGCGCGCGAGAGCTCCTCGAGCATGAGGACGTACGAGAGGAAGTCGGTGCCGGCGCCGCCGTACTCCTCCGGGACGCAGGCGCCCATGAGTCCGAGCTCGGCGAGCTGCGCGAAGACCCCGCGCGGGAACGTGTGCGCCCGGTCCCATTCGGCCGCGTGCGGCTCGATCTCCCGCTCGGCGAAGTCGCGCGTGAGCGCCTGGATCTCCCTCTGCTCCGGCGAGAGCTCGAAATCCACGGGGCAAGGGTAGTCGTAGGCTCCACAGATGGTCGCTGCGCACCAGCCCCCGTCGCCGGCCGCGGTCGTGCGCGCCTGGAGCCACGCGCTGAACGCGAACGACAACGAGGCCGCCGCCGAGCTCTTCGCGCAAGGCGCCCGGGTGATCCAGCCCGGCGTCGACGCCCGCCTGACCGCCGAGCTCGCGCTCGAGTTCAACGCCTCGCTCCCGTGCGGCGGGAAGATCCTTCACATGACCCGGACGGGAAACCGGGTGACGGCGGTCTTCCTGCTGACGGAGCGGCCGAAGCACCGCTGCGACGCCCCGGGCGGCCAGGCCGCGGCGGTCTTCACGATCTCGGACCGCGGGCTGATCGTGCGCTGGGAGCAGATTCCGGTGCCGACGAAGCCGACGGCCTAGCGCTACGCCGCCGCGAGCTCGCGGCGGACGTCTTCGAGCGCCTGCTCGCGCTCGCGGAACGCCTCGACGACCTGCGGGTCGAACTGCTTGCCGGACTGGGCGACGATCTCGTCGCGCGCCGTCCGCCACGAGAGCGCCCGCCGGTACGGCCGGTTCGACGTCATCGCGTCGAGCGCGTCGGCCACGGCGAACACGCGGGCGCCGAGCGCGATCTCCTCGCCGCCGAGCGCGTCCGGGTACCCCTTGCCGTCCCAGCGCTCGTGGTGGGAGCGGACGATGTGCAGGCCCGGGCCCTGCAGGACGGCCACGCCGGCCAGCATCTGCTCGCCGATCACCGTGTGCCGCTGCATGAGCTTCCGCTCGCTCCGGGTCAGCGGCCCGGCCTTGAGCAGGACGGCGTCCGGGATGCCGATCTTGCCGATGTCGTGCAGGAGGAAGCCGTACTCGAAGCTGGGATCGGCGGCCGAGGCGGGCGCGATCACCTCGAGGAGCTCGCGGGCGTAGCGCTCGACGCGCTGCGAGTGCGCGCGCGTCGCTCCGTCCTTCGTCTCGAGCGCGGCTGCGAGCGCGGAGACGGTCTCGAGATACGAGTCGCTGAGCAGCCGCCGCTGCGCGCGCTCGATCTCGAGCAGATGGCGGAGGTCGCGGGCGTACAGCAGGACCTCCTCCTCGCCCGGCCGGGGACGGCGCGGCTTCACGGGCACCGGCGAGCGGCCGCTCAGGCGCTCGATCACGCCGAGCAGCTCGAGCGGCGAGAAGGGCTTCCGGACGAGCGCCGCGACGCCGGAGCGCTGCGCTGCGCGCGCCTCCTCCGGCTCCGCGCCGGTGAGCAGCACGATCGGGATCGGCTCCGTCAGAGGGTCCGCCTTCAGCTGCCGGCACAGCTCGAGCCCGCTCATCCCGGGCATGCGGAGGTCGAGGACGATCAGGTCGGGCAGCTGCCGGCGGAGCACGGCCTGCGCCTCCAGGGCGGAGCCCGCCTCCTCGACGGCGATGTCGGCGCTCTCGAGGGTCACCCGCAGGAGCTCCCTCAGCGCGGGCTCGTCGTCGACGAGCAGGATCCTCATGTGCGGCATACCCCCTTCCTTCGCTTCTCGGTTCGGTTGAAGGAGGGGGACGGTTCATCCCCCGTTAGGACTAAAGGAAACGTCCCTGCTCAGGAAGGATATTCGTAGAACCCGCGCCCCGCCTTGCGGCCCAGGCGGCCGGCCTGGACGTACTGCCGGAGCAGCGGGCAGGGGGCGTACTTCGGGTCGCCCAGGCCGTGCTGGAGCACCTCCATGATCGCCACGCAGGTGTCGAGCCCGATCAGGTCGGCGAGCGCGAGCGGCCCCATCGGGTGGGCGAAGCCGAGCTTGGCGATCGTGTCGATCGCCTCCGGCTCGGCGACCCCCTCGAGCAGCGCGTAGGCCGCCTCGTTGATGAACGGCATCAGGATGCGGTTCGAGACGAAGCCGGGCAGGTCGCGCGCCTCCGCCGGCGTCTTGCCGAGGTCGACCGCGAGCTCCGTGATCGCCCGCGTCGTGTCGTCGGACGTCTCGAGCCCGCGGATCACCTCGACGAGCTTCAGCACCGGCACGGGATTGAAGAAGTGCATCCCGATCACCTGCTGCGGCCGCTTCGTGACGGCGGCGAGCGAGGTGATGGGGATCGAGGACGTGTTCGAGGCGAGGATCGCGCCGTCGGGCAGCGTCTCGTCGGCCCGCGCGAAGATGTCCTGCTTGACGGCGAAGTCCTCGACGACCGCCTCGATCATCAGGTCGGCCGGGACGAGCTCGTCGACCGGCGCGATGCGCCCCGTGACGGCGGCGACGTCGGCGTCGAGGCGCGTGAGGCTCTTCTCGATCGCGGCCAGGCCGCGCTCGACCGCGCCGGGATACGGGTCGTGCAGCGAGACGCGGCGACCGGACGCCGCGACGACCTGCGCGATGCCGCCGCCCATCTGCCCCGCGCCGACGACGAGGACGTGTTCGTGCTCCACGGGAGGGAGGCTATCGTCGGCGCATGGTCGTCGAGGTGGACAACGCACGCCTCTGGGTCGAGGTCGAGGGCGACGGGCCGCCGGTCGTGTTCCTGCACGGCGGGCTCGGCGATACGCGCCTCTGGTCGCCGGTCGTCGAACGGCTGCGCGACTCGTTCCGCTGCATCCGCTTCGACTTCCGCTTCTACGGACGCAGCGAGGCCGACGAGGTCGAGTGGTCGCACGACGACGACGTCGTCGCCGTGCTCGACGCGCTCGGCATCGAGCGCGCCGCGCTCGTCGGGCTGTCGATGGGCGGCCGCGTGGCGCTCGAGACGGCGCTGCGCCACCCGGAACGCGTCGCGGCCGTCGTGCACGTCGCCGGAGCGGTGCGGCCGTTCGACCTCGATCCGGCGATCGAGGAACGCTACGACGCAGTGACGACGCCCGACGAGGAGATGGTCGTCGACCTCATGCTCTGGGCGCCGCTCGGCGCCGACGCGGAGATCCGGGAGCTGTGGCAGGCGACGCCGGAGGCGAAGGGCATCGCGTGGCAGCCGACACGACCGGAGCCCGAGTTCGACCGGCTCGCCGCCCCCGTGTACGTGCTCACGGCCGCGCACGACCCCGCTCCGTTCCGGGCGCTCGCGGCGACGCTGCCGGCGGTCGAGTCGGTCGAGCTCGACAGCGACCACTACCTGACGCTGCGCGAGCCGGACCGGGTCGCCGAGCTGATCCGGGGCTGGCTCGGCTGAGCACGATCGTCTTCCACGACGCGCAGACGCTTCCCGAATGGCAGGTCGAGCACGCCGCCCCCGCGGGGCTCCGGGTGATCGCGCTGCCGAACGCCGGCGACCTGCGCTCGTGGGAGTACGTCGGCGACGGGCTCGACGGGCACGCCGACCGCGTGCTCGACGCCGTGGCGGACGCCTCGGAGCCGGTCGGCGTCGGCGGCTCGTCGTTCGGCGCGTACGCCTCGCTCTACGTGTGGGCGCTGCACGCGCAGCGGTTCACACGGGTGCTCGCGATGAGCCCGGCGCTGTGGGTTCGCCGCGACCGCGTCTTCGAGGCGGTCGCCGCCGCGCAGGTCGCGCCGGGAACGCGCGTCTGGATCGACGTCGGCGGCAACGAGTCGGAGCGAAACCAGGAAGGCTACGAGGCCGGGTACGCCGAGATGCGCGCGCTGCTCGAGACGAAGGGCTGCGACGTCGGCGGCTACCGCGACCCCGACGGCATCCACCATGAGTCCGCGTGGGCGCGCCGCCTGCCGGAAGCGCTCGCCTTTCTCTACGCCTAGAGCCGGTCAGACCTCGATCAGCAGCGCGTCGCCCTGCCCGCCGCCGGAGCAGATCGCCGCGAGGCCGAGCCCGCCGCCGCTGCGGCGAAGCTCGTGCACCAGCGTCCCGACGATGCGGCCGCCGCTGGCGCCGATCGGATGGCCGAGCGCGACGGCGCCGCCGTTGACGTTCGCCGTCTCGGGATCGGCGTCGAGCATCTTGACGGAGTTGAGCGCGACCGACGAGAACGCCTCGTTCACCTCGACGCGCTTTACGTCGCCGATCGACTTGCCGGCCTTCGCGAGCGCCTGCTTGCCGGCGTTGGCCGGCGTGCGCGCGAGGTATGCGAACTCATCTGCGACGTAGCCCTGCGCGACGACGGTCGCGAGCGGCTCGAGGCCGCGGCGCTGCGCGAACTCCTCGGAGCAGACGATCACGCACGAGGCACCGTCGTTCACACCGGGCGCGTTGCCCGCCGTGATCGTCCCTTCCGGATCCATGACCGGCTTGAGCGATGCGAGCTTCTCGAGGGTCGTGTCGCGACGCACCGACTCGTCGGCGACCACGTCGCCGACCGGAACGAGCTCGTCGTCGAACGCGCCGGCGTCCTGCGCCTTCGCGGCACGCTCGTGCGAGCGCAGCGCCCATGCATCCTGCTCCTCGCGCGTGATGCCGAGCTCGCGCGAGACGCGTGCCGCCTGCACGACCATGTGCGACTCGTCGAACGTCGAGCGAAGGCCGTCCCAGATCATCAGGTCGACGAGCGAGGCATCGCCCATCTTGAGTCCGAAGCGCGCGCCGGGCAACGCATAGGGCGCGTTCGACATGGACTCCATGCCGCCGGTGACGACGACGTCGGCGTCGCCGGCACGGATCATCGAGTCGGCGATCTCGATCGCCCGGATCGACGACGCGCACACCTTGTTGACCGTGTCGGACGGGATCTCGATCGGCAGGCCGGCTCCGATCGCCGCCTGGCGTGCGGGTGCCTGGCCGGCGCCGGCCTGCAGCACCTGGCCCATGATCACGTAGTCGACCTCCGATCCTTCGAGGCCGACGCGCTCGAGCGCCGCCTTGATCGCGATCGCCCCGAGCTCGGTCGCCCGGTAGCGAGCGAGCCCGCCGCCGAGGCGGCCGAACGGCGTGCGCAGCGCAGAGACGATGACCGTGCGGCTCACGCGAGCAGGGTATCTACGTGCGCTGCTGCAACCGCAGGACGCCGGCGACCTTGCGCGTGCCGCCCGTCTTCCGCACCTGCAGCTGGCTCGCGACCGACGAGTCGACGAGCACGCCTCAGCGGGCGAAGGAGATACCCGGCTCGAGGCGCCGCGCGAACGCGACGAGCAGCCGGATGACGTTCTCGACGTCCTCGAGGTGCACGACCTCGACGGGCGTGTGCATGTAGCGGAGCGGGATCGACACGACTCCCGTCGCGACGCCCGCCCGCGAGAGGTAGAGCGCGTCGGCGTCCGTGTTCGTATGACCGCGCGAGATCTCGATCGAGCACGCGATCCCCTCGGCCTCCGCCGTCTCGTAGAGCAGCTCGAACACCGCCGGATGGAGTGACGATCCCCGGCCGATCGCCGGGCCGCCGCCGAGCCGGTGGTCGCCCTCGTCCTCGACGTCGGCGCCGCGGACGTCGGTCGCATGGGTGACGTCGACGGCGATCGCGACGGCAGGCTCGAGCGCGAACGCGGCGGCGCGCGAGCCGGCGAAGTCGCCGACCTCCTCCTGGACGACCGCGAGCCCCGCGACGTCGCCGGGCGTGCCACCTGCGTCGGCG
>JBEQUF010000219.1:0-4843 GCA_040349295.1 Actinomycetota bacterium
GAGCGGGATGCCGGCGCCCGCCCACTCGGCCGTCGGCGCCGCGCGCCGCACCCAGCGGGCGAGCGCCCGCTTCGAGCAGGCGTAGACGTTGCCGTCGTACGCGAGCGCCGCGGCGACGGCGGCTTCCTCGTCGCCGGCGCGGCACGCCTCGAGCGTCGCGGGATCGCACGGATGGAGGACGGCGCGCGACGAGATCGTGACGGCGCGCGGCGCGTCGCTCCCGGCGAGCAGCGGACGGAGGCCCTCGAGCGTTGCCACCGCGCCGAAATAGTTGAGACGAACGATCAGCTCCGGGCCGCCCGCGTGTGCGACGCCCGCGCAGGCGACGATGCCGTCGATCCGGCCGGTCGCAGCGCGGACGCCGTCGAGCATCGCCTGCCGTCCGGCAGGCGTCGCGAGGTCGGCGATCACCGTCGCATCCCGCAGATCGACGCCGACGACCCTGGCGCCGGACTGCTCGAGAAGCGCGGCGGTCGCGGCGCCGATGCCCGAGGCGCTGCCGGTGACCACGACGACCCGACCCCGGTGCGCGTCCATGCATTCGCAATATAGTGGAGTTGCACTCCGTAATGTGGTAAGTCAAGAGGTGATGATGGATCGCGCAGAGACGGCCTTCGACGCCGTCGTCGTCGGGGCAGTGTTCGCGGGGCTGTACGCCGTCCATCGCCTCGCCACGAGCGGCCTGCGGGTGCAGCTCTACGAGGCCGGGGAGGACGTCGGCGGCGTCTGGCACTGGAACCGCTACCCGGGCGCGCGCTGCGACGTCGAGAGCGTCGACTACTCGTACTCGTTCTCGGAGGAGCTCGAGCAGGAGTTCGAGTGGACGGAGCGCTACGCGCCGCAGGCCGAGATCCAGGAGTACATGCGCTACGTCGCGACGAAGTTCGACCTCTGGCCGCTGATGGAGTTCAACGCCAGGGTCGACAGCGCCGTCTACGACGACGCGACCGGCGAATGGACGATCACGTTGCAGGACGGCCGCGTCTCGACGGCGCGCTACCTCGTCCTCGCGACCGGGCCGCTGTCGATCCCGCTGACGCCGCAGATCCCGGGGCTCGACGCGTTCGAGGGCGCCGTGTACCACACGAGCCGCTGGCCCGAGGGCGGTGTCGACTTCACCGGCAAGCGCGTCGCCGTCATCGGCACCGGCTCGTCCGGCGTGCAGGCGGTCCCCGTGATCGCCGCGGAGTGCGAGCACCTCACCGTCTTCCAGCGCACGGCGAACTACAGCATCCCGGCCCGGAACGAGCTCGTCTCGCCCGAGTACCTCGCCGAGGTGAAGGCCAACTACCGCGCCCGGCGCGAGCTGGCGCGCCAGGCCAAGGGCGGCTCGCCGCTGCGCTACCGCACCGACAGCGCGCTCAGCGTCGACGAGGCCGATCGCGCCGAGGCGTTCGAGAAGGCCTGGGCGCGCGGCGGCACGCACTTCACGAAGGCCTTCCCCGACATCATGGTCGACACGACCGTCAACCAGATGGCGGCCGACTTCGTCCGCGGCAAGATCCGCTCGATCGTCAAGGATCCGGCCGTCGCGGAGAAGCTGGCCCCGAAGGACCACCCGATCGGCGCGAAGCGGCTCTGCGCCGACACGAACTACTACGAGACGTTCAACCGCGACAACGTCGCGCTCGTCGACCTGAAGGAAGACCCGATCGAGACGATCGAGGCGGAGGGCATCCGGACGGCGAGCGGGCTGCGGCCGTTCGACGCGATCGTGCTGGCCACCGGCTTCGACGCCGTGACCGGCTCGTTCCTCGCGATCGACATCCGCGGCAGCCGCGGCGCGTCGCTGCGCGAGGCGTGGCAGGCAGGCCCGCGCACCTACCTCGGCATGGCGGTGACCGGCTTCCCGAACATGTTCCTCATCTCCGGCCCCGGCAGCCCGTCCGTGCTTGCCAACATGGTGCGGACGGCGGAGCAGCAGGTCGACTGGATCGGCGACCTCCTCGTCCATGCGCGCGAGCGGTCGGTCGCCCGGATCGAGGCGCAGCAGGCGCCGCAGGACGCCTGGGTCGAGCACGTGAACGAGGCCGCCCAGGGGACGATGTTCATGAAGGCGAACTCCTGGTATCTCGGCGCGAACGTGCCCGGCAAGCCGCGCATCTTCATGCCGTACGCCGCCGGGCTGCCGGTCTACACCGAGGAGTGCGACGCCGTCGCCGCCGACGGCTACCGCGGCTTCGACCTGACGCCGTAGCGCCGTCCGGACCGGCCCATACGCTTGGGCTCCATGCGGCGCCTGAGGACGCTCTCGGAAGCCGAGTGCTACGCCCGTTGCTACGGCGATCACGACCCGACCGTCACGGCGGTCAAGCTGGAGCCCCGTCGTCCGCGCTACGTTCCCACGGTGTCCGGCGAAGAGCTCCGGCGCCGCCTCGAGGAACGCCTTGACGACCGGCTCGTCCCGGAATCCGAAGCCGCCTAGTTCGGTCCCCGACGTCCTCGCGCCGGGCCTGCGCGTCGTCTTCGTCGGCATCAACCCCGGCCGCGTGTCCGATGCGGCGCGGGCGCACTTCGCGAACCCGCACAACGACTTCTGGCGGCTGCTGCACGCCGCGGGCTTCACGTCGCGGCTCTACGCGCCGAGCGAGCAGTTCGACGTGCTGGCCGAGGGCGTCGGGATCACGAACGCGGCGTACCGCACGACGCCCGGCTCCGGCGACCTGCGCAAGGGCGACTTCGACGGAGCGCGGCTCGAGCGGATGACGCTCGAGCTGCGGCCGCGCTGGCTCGGCTTCGTCGGCAAGGAGGCGTACCGCGGCGCGTTCGGCGAGCGGCCGGAGCTCGGCGTGCAGCCGCGCCGGATCGGCGAGACGCAGCTCTTCGTCCTGCCGTCGACCTCGCCGGCCAACGCCGCCGTGCCGTGGGAGGAGCGGTGGCGCTGGTTCTCCGAGCTCGCCGGCCGCTCGTCCGACCTGCCCGTCCGGCAGGGAACGCGTGCGCTCGTCCTCGACTCCCTGGGGCGCGTGCTGATGGTGCGCTTCCAGGACGCCTCCGGCTCCTGGTGGTCGACGCCGGGCGGCGGCGTCGAGGCCGGCGAGAGCGACGAGCACGCCCTGCGGCGCGAGCTCGCCGAGGAGGTCGGGCTGACGGCGTACGAGCTCGGCCCGCTGATCTGGACGCGCAGGCACTGGTTCGTCAGCCCGATCCGCTTCGCCGGCCAGGCGGAGCGGCACTACCTCGTGCGCGTCGAGCCGTTCGAGCCGCAGCCGGCCTTCACCCCCGAGCAGCTCGCAGCCGAGGGCGTGCACGAGATCCGCTGGTTCACGCTCGACGAGCTCGAGCAGGTGACGACCGGGCCGCGCCGGCTTGCGTCGCTCGTACGCGACCTGCTCGAGCACGGGCCGCCGGCCGAGCCCGTCGACGCCGGCGTCTGACTCCGCCGGCCGGCGGGCCGGCGGTACCCTGGCCGGGTGCGCGCAACCGTCGTCGGCGCGTGCGCGGGTCTCTGCTTCCTCTTCATGGCGGGCGCCGCGCAGGCCCATGCCTTCCTGCTCCGCGCGACGCCGAGCCCCGGCGGTCAGGTGCCGACCGCGCCGGCGTCGGTCGACCTCTACTTCACGGAGGGCGTCCGCCCCGTCGACTCCGGGATCGTCGTCGTGCGCGCGGGCGGCCATTCCGTCATGGCCGGCAAGCCGTACGTGCCGCAGTCGAACCCGCGCGAGATCATCATCCCGCTCCGGTGCGGGCTCGGCGAGGGGCCGTACGCCGTGCGCTGGTCGGAGGTGGACGTCGACGACGGCCACGTCATCTCCGGCGCCTTCATCTTCTCCGTCGGCGGCGGCCTGCCGCCGACCGCCTCGACCGCGTCCGCGACCGTCACCGGCGGCAGCCCGCCGGCCTCGGCGCTGATCAGCCGCTGGCTCGAGCTCGCCGGGCTCCTGGTCGCGGCCGGCGTCGCGGCGTTCGCGGTCCTCGTCCGCGGCGCCGCGGAGCGCGTTCGCGCGGCGGTCGTCGTCGGCGCGTCGCTCGCCGTCGCGACGCTCGGCGCCGTCCTCTGGGTCGTGCTCCAGAGCGGCGAGTCCGGCACGCGCTCCGGCCACTGGACGATCGTCGGCGCGTGTATCGCCGGCGTGGCGTCGGCCGCGGCCTTCGCCTCCCTGCGCATGCCCGGGCTCTGGCTGCCGGCCGCGGTCGCATCCGTCGTGCTGCTCGGCCTGCCGACGGCGACGGGGCACGCATCCGCCTCCGGTCGCTCGCACTGGCTGAGCATCCCCGCGGACGTGCTCCATCTCGCCGCCGCGGCGGTGTGGATCGGCGGCATCGTCGCGCTCCTGCTCGTCGTGCCGCCTGCGTCGCGCGTCTCGGCAGCCCGGCGGTTCACGCCGGAGGTCGTCCTCGCCGTGGGGGTGCTCGGCGCGACGGGCGTCCTGCGCGCGTACGGCGAGCTCGACTCGGTCCACCAGGTCTGGACGACGGGCTACGGCCAGGCGTTGCTCGTGAAGACCGGCGTGCTCGGCGCCGTGCTCGTGCTCGGCTGGCTCAACCGCGGCCGGTTCGGGCGTCTCGGGCTCGCGGGCGAGCTCGCGCTCCTCGCCGTCGTCATCGGTGCGGTCGCCGTCCTCACGAACGTCCGGCCGGGTGTCGACCAGGGCGCCGCCGCGCCCGTCGCGGCGACCGACACCGTCGTCTACGCGGGCGAGGCCGGGCCGCTCGCGGTCGGTCTCGCCGCGACCCCGGCCGGGAAGCAGATCGTCCTGAAGGCGACCGTGCTCGGGCAGAACGGGCCGAAGGCCGGCCTCGACGTCGGGCTCTCGCTCGACGGGCGAGACGCCGCCGGCGAGCCGTGCGGCGCCGGCTGCTACACCGCAACCTTCCCGGCCGCGGGCGCGCCGAAGACGCT
>JBEQUF010000231.1:0-4505 GCA_040349295.1 Actinomycetota bacterium
CGAAAGAGGGCACCCCTACTATGTCGCTGATGTTCTCGACCGCCCCTGTCAATCTCTGGTCTTCGGAGCAATCTGCAGGGCTGTCGCCCGTGGAGGCTCTTGCGTACCGATCGAACCTGCTCGCGTCCGACCGCGCAATCGTCAACTTCGGCGGGGGTAACACGTCGGCGAAGGTGCGCGAGGTGGATCACACGGGTGCCGATCACGAGGTGCTCTGGGTGAAGGGCTCCGGGAGCGACCTGGCGACGATCCAGGCCGCTGGGTTCACCGGGCTGCGCCTCGCGGAGATCCTGCCCCTGATGGAGCGCGGTGAGATGACGGACGAGCAGATGGTCGCGTACCTCGGCCGCTGCCAGCTCGACCCGAAGATGCCGCGGTCGTCGATCGAGACACTGCTTCACGCGTTCGTGCCGCACCCGCACGTCGACCACACGCACCCGGACTCGATCGGCGCGATCGTCGGCGCCGTCGACGGGGAGCGGCTCGCTGCGGAGTGCTTCGAGGGCGACGCGATCTGGATTCCGTACCTGCGCCCTGGCTTCGCGCTGTCGAAGCTCGTCGGCGAGGCGATCCGCGAACGTCCGGAGGCGAAGCTCATCCTGCTCGCGAAGCACGGGCTCGTCACGTGGGGCGACACCGCCGAGGCAGCGTACGAGGCGACGCTCGACGCCGTGGCGCGAGCAGCGACGTTCGTCGAGGCCCGCCGGGGTTCGGGTACCGCGGAAGGTCGTCGGCCGGCCATCGAGCCCGAGGAGCGCGACGAGCTGCTGGCCGCGGTGCTGCCGCTGCTGCGCGGCGCCGTCTCTGTCGACGGGCCGCGGATCTTGCAGGTCGATACGTCGCCTGCGGTGCTCGATTTCGTGAGCCTGGCCGGAGCGGCCGACCTGTCGCAGGTCGGCGCCGCCTGTCCCGACCACCTCGTGCACACGAAGCGGCGGCCGCTCTGGATCGAGTTCGATAACGAGACAGAGACCGCGGCCGAGCTGGGCCTGCGCATCGTGGAGGGCGTCCGCGCCTTCCAGGAGCGCGAGCGCGCGTACTTCGAGGAGCACCGTGCTGCGCCCGACAAGTTCGCGGGATCGAGCCCGCGCGTCATCCTGATCCAGGGCGTCGGGCTCGTCGCCGTCGGCGCCACGGTGAAGGCCGCGATGCTCTCCCGCGACCTGTATCACCGGGCGATCGCCGTGATGAACGGCGCCGCCACGCTGGGCGGTTTCGTATCGCTGACCGACGCTGAGTCGTACGCGGTCGAGTATTGGCCGCTCGAGCTGTACAAGCTCGCTCTGGCCCCGGCGCCGAAAGAGTTTCAGGGCCGCGTCGCGCTGATCACCGGCGCAGCCGGCGGAATCGGTGGGGCGATCGCGCGCGCGCTGAGCGACCTCGGCGCCTGCATCGTCGCCACCGACATCAACCCCGCCGTCCACGAGCTCGGCGACGCGCTCGGCGACTCGGCGATCGCGCTGCGCACCGACGTCACCGACGAGCAGTCGGTCGCGGAGTCGTTCGCGCTCGCGACGCTGGCCTTCGGCGGCGTGGACATCGTCGTCTCCAACGCGGGTATCGCCACCAGCGCTCCGATCGAGGAGACGACGCTCGACCTCTGGGAGAAGAACTTCGCCGTGCTCACCCGCGGCTACTTCCTGATCGCCCGCGAGGCCGTGCCGATCCTGCGTGCCCAGGGCCTTGGCGGCAGCATCGTCTTCATCGGCTCCAAGAACGCCCTCGCCGCAGGGAAAGGCGCCTCGGCGTACTCATCGGCGAAGGCCGCCGAGCTGCACCTTGCGCGCTGTCTGGCCGAAGAGCTTGGCGCCGACGGCGTCCGCGTGAACGTCGTCAACCCGGACGCTGTGCTGGAGGGGTCGAAGATCTGGGACTCCTCGTGGCGCGAGGAGCGCGCGCGCGGATACGGCATCGAGCCGGCCGGGCTCGAGGACTTCTACCGCGCCCGGACGACGCTGAAGGTGAACGTCGTCCCCGCCGATGTGGCCGAGGGCGTGCTGTTCTTCGCGTCGCCGGCGCGCTCGGGCAAGAGCACCGGCAATGTGCTCAACGTGGATGGCGGCGTGGCGGCCGCGTACCCCCGCTAGGGATTCCCTAGTGCGGATCGCGCTGTTCGTCACCTGCGTCAACGACACGCTGTTTCCGGAGACGGGCAAGGCGGTGGTCCGGCTGCTGGAGCGGCTCGGTCACGAGGTCGTGTTCCCGGAGGAGCAGACGTGCTGCGGGCAGCTGCACCTGAACACCGGCTATCGAGACGAAGCGGCGGCGCTGGCGCGGCGGTTCGTGTCCGTCTTCGAGGGGTGCGACACGATCGTCTGCCCGTCGGCGTCGTGCGCGGGGACGGTGCGGGAGGCGTATCCGGGACTGGTGGACGGGCCGGTGCGGCGCGTCTGCGAGCTGTCGGAGCTGCTGGTGGACGTGCTCGAGCTGGAGGACGTCGGGGCGTCGTATCCCCACCGTGTCGCGTACCACCCGACGTGCCACTCGCTGCGGGTCCTCGACCTGGGCGACCGGCCGCTGCGGCTGTTGCGGGCGGTGCGTGGCCTCGAGCTGGTGGAACACGGCGACCGTGAGGAGTGCTGCGGGTTCGGGGGCACGTTCGCGGTGAAGAACAGCGCCGTCTCGACGGCGATGCTGGCCGACAAGTCGCGGTCCCTGCGGGCGAGCGGGGCGGAGGTTGTGTGCGCGGCCGACAACTCGTGCCTCATGCACATCGGGGGCGGGCTCTCGCGCGAAGGCGACGGGCCGCGGACGGTGCATCTGGCCGAGATCCTGGCGTCCACGTGAGCGGGTCGCACGCGTTCCCCGAGGCGGCCGAGCGGGAGCTCGCGAACGGTCAGCTGCGCGCGAACCTGCGCAACGCGACGCAGACGATCCGCGCGAAGCGCGCCAGGGTCGTGGCAGAGGTGCCGGACTGGGAGGAGCTGCGCGAGGCCGGCCGGGCCATCAAGCAGCAGGCGCTGGAGCGGCTGGACGAGTACCTCGTGCAGTTCGAGGAGGCGGTGACGGTGGCCGGCGGGCAGGTGCACTGGGCGCGCGACGCGGCCGAGGCGAACGGGATCGTGGCCGGGATCGTGCACAGCCACGGGGCGACTGAGGCGGTCAAGGTCAAGTCGCTGGCGACTGACGAGATCGGCCTCAACGAGGCGCTCGCGGCGGAGGGCATCGAGGCGCTGGAGACGGATTTCGCGGAGCTGATCCTGCAGCTCGACGGCGACTGGTCGTCGCACATCCTCGTGCCGGCGATCCACCGTAACCGCACGGAGATTCGCGACCTGTTCCGCCGCACGATCGCGGGACCGGAGATCGGCGACGACCCCGCCGAGCTGGCCGAGGCCGCGCGTGTGCACCTGCGCGAGCGGTTCCTGCGGGCGCGGGTGGGGATCAGCGGCGCCAACTTCGGCATCGCCGAGACGGGCACCGTCGTGGTGGTCGAGTCCGAGGGCAACGGCCGGATGTGCACGACGCTGCCTCCGGTGCTCGTAACCGTGATGGGGATCGAGAAGCTGCTGCCGCGCTTCCAGGATCTGGAGGTCTTCTTGCAGCTGCTGCCGCGGTCGTCGACGGGCGAGCGGATGAACCCGTACACGTCACTCTGGACCGGCGTCACAGCGGGCGACGGGCCGGAGGAGTTCCACGTCGTGCTGCTCGACAACGGCCGCACGAACGCGCTGGCCGACGAGGCCGGGCGCTCGGCGCTCGCGTGCATCCGCTGCAGCGCCTGTCTGAACGTGTGCCCGGTGTACGAGCGCACGGGCGGCCACGCCTACGGCTCGGTGTACCCAGGGCCGATCGGCGCGATCCTCGCCCCGCAGCTGGAGGACATGGCCGGCGGCACGGTGTCGCTGCCGTACGCGTCGAGCCTCTGCGGCGCCTGCTACGAGGTGTGCCCGGTCAAGATCGACATCCCGCAGATCCTCGTCCACCTGCGCTCGCGCGTGGTGCGCGACGAGACGCCGCGGCTCGCCCCCGAGAAGCTCGTGCTGCAGCGCCTGGCCGCGATCTTTGCCGACCGCCGCCGCTACGAGCGCGCCCAGCGCCTCGCCCGCAACGGAGCACTCCGCGGCATGGCGGCGCATCTGCCTGGCCCGCTACGCGTCTGGGCCAAGGCCCGGGACATGCCGGTCGTCCCCGAGCAGTCGTTCCGCGACTGGTGGCGCGCAGAGCACCAGTGAGCGTCGCCCGCGACGAGATCCTCGGCCGCGTCCGCGGCGCCCTCGCCGACGCGCGGCCCGCGCCGGAGCCGGAGCGTGCCTATCGCCACCGCGGCGCCCTCGCCCGGCCGGACCTCGCCGATCTGCTCGCCGGGCGGATCGCGGAGTACCGCGCAATCGTGCACCGCACCGGCTCCGCCGCCATCGCGGACGTGATCCAGGCGATCTGCGTCGAGCGCGGCGTTGTGCGGCTCGGCGTGCCGCCGGGGCTGCCCGCCGCCTGGCGGCCGGCGGGCGTCGAGCTGGTGGAGGACACGGGCCTCGACGTCCGGGAGCTCGACCGGCTCGACG